>NZ_JAKJSW010000316.1:0-3469 GCF_050337375.1 Vibrio makurazakiensis
CTCGAAACGTATGACGGTTCAAGAGTTATCAGCGGAAGGCTTACAAACTCTAGCTCCGACAGTTGTTACTATGGCTGAGGCTGAAGGGTTGGATGCGCACAAACGTGCAGTGACTATTCGTATTGAAAAGTTGAATAAAGCGAAGTAGAGGTTGGCATGGAAAAGTTAGCAAGAAAGCAAGTTCAGGCTCTAACGCCATATTTATCGGCAAGACGTATTGGTGGCAGCGGAGATGTATGGCTGAACGCCAACGAATCTCCGTTTGATAACGAGTACAACCTAAACTTGTCCCGTCTTAACCGCTACAGCGAATGTCAGCCTAAAGAGTTGATTGATGCATACGCTCAGTACGCAGGCGTGACGTCAGAGCAAACACTGACAACGCGTGGTGCGGATGAAGGTATTGAATTACTGATTCGTGCTTTCTGTGAGCCGAACGAAGACGCTATTCTTTACTGCCCACCAACTTACGGCATGTACGCAATTAGTGCAGAGACTATTGGTGTTGAGCGTAAGGTTGTACCTCTGACTGCGGAATGGCAACTGGATCTTCCTGCGATTGAGGCTCAATTGGACAGCGTAAAAGTTGTGTTTGTTTGTAGTCCAAATAACCCAACTGGTAATTTAGTTAACCGTAAAGACATCATCAAGTTACTTGAGATGACACAAGATAAAGCGATTGTCGTGATGGATGAAGCGTACATCGATTTCTGTCCAGAAGCTTCAACCGTCGATTTACTTGCTCAATATCCGAATCTAGCGATTCTGCGTACCTTGTCTAAAGCTTTTGCATTAGCGGGTTTACGCTGCGGCTTTACGTTAGCGAACAAAGAGCTTATTGATGTATTGTTGAAAGTGATTGCGCCATATCCAGTTCCAATCCCAGTCGCTGATATCGCGGTTCAAGCTCTTTCAGAGCAAGGCCTTGCAAGAGCGAAGTTTCAGGTTCTGGATTTAAGTGCCAACCGAGCCTATCTGCAGGCGGGCTTACTTGGTATGCCGCAAGTGACGGTATATGACGGTTG
Source organism: Vibrio makurazakiensis (assembly GCF_050337375.1). Taxonomy (NCBI): domain Bacteria; kingdom Pseudomonadati; phylum Pseudomonadota; class Gammaproteobacteria; order Vibrionales; family Vibrionaceae; genus Vibrio; species Vibrio makurazakiensis. Next base: position 1,026 of record NZ_JAKJSW010000316.1, read on the forward strand.
GGGTAATTACTTGCTTGTGGAATTCCCTAACGGTGATGAGTTATTTAAAGCGGCTTGGGATAGTGGAATTATTTTACGTAATTCGCCGATAGAAAATTGTGTGCGAATTAGTATTGGTAATCGCGAAGAGTGCGAAAAGACACTTGGATTTATTCGTAACTTTTACCAATAACTATCAGGAATTAATACGAATTAATTGGGCTTTTCCAAATAGTGAAGAGCCCTTAAGTTTTAAAATTAAAAGGAAGTTCAAGTGAGCAAACAACAGAAGATTCTTTTTATCGACCGTGATGGCACCTTAATTGTCRAGCCGCCGGTAGATTTCCAAGTAGACCGATTAGACAAACTTAAGTTTGAACCCTTGGTCATTCCAAGCCTGCTGACACTTCAAGATGCCGGCTACCGATTAGTGATGGTTACTAACCAAGATGGTTTAGGTACTGATAGCTACCCTCAAGACGAGTTTGATGCTCCGCACAATATGATGATGGAGTTCTTTGAATCTCAAGGCGTTAAATTTGATGACGTTCTAATTTGCCCGCACTTTGAAGAAGATAACTGTTCATGCCGCAAGCCTAAGCTAGGTATGGTGAAAGAATACCTTCAAGGTGGGAAAGTCGACTTCCAAAGCTCTGTTGTTATTGGCGACCGTGTTACGGACCTTCAACTAGCTGAGAATATGGCGATTCGTGGTATTCAATATGGCCCAGATGCGGAAACAGAAGGCACGTTAAATTGGCCACAGATTGTTAAAGATCTGACAATCAATGCACGTACCGCTGAAGTCGTTCGTACTACCAAAGAAACTGATATTAAAGTCGCAGTGAACCTAGATGAAACCGGAGGCAATAAAATTGACACGGGTATGGGGTTCTTTGATCACATGCTTGATCAAATAGCGACTCACGGTGGATTTCAAATGAACCTTTCAGTGAAAGGCGACCTACACATTGACGATCACCACACGATCGAAGACACAGCACTAGCGCTTGGTCAGGCATTGAAGGATGCACTTGGTGATAAGCGTGGAATTGGTCGCTTTGGTTTCAGCTTGCCAATGGACGAGTGTTTAGCACAATGTGCTCTGGATCTTTCTGGTCGTCCTTACCTTAAGTTCGATGCTGAATTTAGCCGCGAACAAGTTGGTGATTTATCAACTGAAATGGTGGTTCACTTTTTCCGTTCGTTGACTGATACATTAGCGTGTACGCTTCACTTATCTTCTACTGGTAATAACGACCACCACATTATTGAAAGCCTATTTAAAGCGTTTGGTCGTACTCTACGTCAAGCAATTAAAGTTGAAGGTAACGAGTTACCAAGCAGCAAAGGCGTACTGTAGGGAGTCGGTATGAAAGAGCAGAAAGTAGTTATTATTGATACCGGTTGTGCCAACGTTTCATCTGTGAAATTTGCCATTGAACGATTAGGCTATTCTGTCGAAATTTCGAAAGAACCAGAAGTGGTATTAGGCGCGGATAAGTTATTTCTTCCTGGCGTTGGAACTGCTAGTGAAGCGATGAAAAACCTCGCAGAACGCGACCTTATATCTTTAGTGAAAAAGGTAGAAAAGCCGCTATTGGGTATCTGTCTAGGCATGCAATTATTAGGTAAGCGTTCACAAGAGAAAGGCCAAAAAGCCGATGATCTCGTGGAGTGTTTAGGCTTATGTGATGGTGAGGTTCGTTTGCTTGAAACGGGCGAATTACCTCTACCGCACATGGGGTGGAACACCGTTAGCGCATCACCAGAGCATCCATTATTTAAAGGCATCGAAGAGAGCGAGTATTTCTACTTTGTACACAGCTTCGCAATGCCTGTCGGTGATTATACGATTGCTCGCTGTGAATATGACAAGCCGTTCACAGCCGCTGTTCAAAGTGGTAATTACTATGGCGTTCAATTCCACCCTGAGCGCTCATCGAAAGCCGGTTCAAAGTTAATTCAAAACTTTTTGGAATTATAAGGAATAGATTTAGGTTTGAAGAACATAATTCTTCGAGCCCAAATTGAATAGGGAWTAAAAATGATTATTCCAGCATTAGATTTAATTGAAGGCCAAGTAGTCCGTTTATTTCAAGGCGACTACGGGCAAGTAACAGAATATAAAGTTGACCCTGCTGAACAATTTAACCTGTATCACCAAGCTGGCGCAGGTTGGCTGCATCTTGTTGATCTTACCGGTGCAAAAGACACGACAGCACGTCAGTTAGACTTAATTGCGAAACTGTTAGCAAGTACACCAGCCAACATTCAAATTGGCGGTGGTGTACGTAACGAACAAGACGTTGTTGATTTATTGGAAGCTGGCGCACAGCGYGTCGTAGTAGGTTCTACCGCAGTAAAACAGCCTGAGTTAGTTAAAGGCTGGATGGAAAAGTACGGCGCTGAAAAAATTGTTCTAGCACTCGACATTAATATTGATGAATTGGGCACTCGTAAAG
>NZ_JAKJSW010000317.1:0-3437 GCF_050337375.1 Vibrio makurazakiensis
GCGTAAGCATTTGCAATATCAACAATATCAGCGCCCGTCTCTTCTTGAAGACGAGTAATGAGGATGTAATTTCATTACTCGTCTTCAAGAAGAGACGGGCGCTGATATTGTTGATATTGCAAATGCTTACGCTGCTTCACGTGAGATTTATGGTTTAGGCGACATTCTTAAAGAGATTCGAGCTCTAGACAATATTGCAGGTTCTGATGCCCAATATGAATTGATCTTCCACGTTCGTAGAACGATGCGTCGTTTAAGTCGCTGGTTATTACGAAACCGTAAAGGTAAGCAGTCAGTTAAGGCGTTGGTTGAACTTTATCAAGGTGATGTTCATGCAATTATCGACACACTTGATGACATGCTTGTTCAATCTGAAGTTGAAGAACACAATGTGATTGCAAGTGCTTGGATTGAGAAGGGCGTAGATGAGAAGTTGGCGAATCACGTTGCTCGATTGTCTAGTTTGTACTCAGCACTGGATATATCCACAGTGGCTCGTGAAACGGGTAAAACTGTACAACAAGCGTCTAAATTGTACTTTAATCTTGGTGACCGTTTATCTTTGCATTGGTTCTTAAAACAAATTAACAGCCAGGCCGTTGATAATAACTGGCAAGCGCTTGCACGTGCAGCATTTAGAGAAGACCTAGATTGGCAGCAACGCCAGTTAACGGGACAAGTATTGAACTGTGGCTGCTCTGTTGAAGAACTTGATGTAATTAAAGCTCTTGATGAGTGGATGGAAAGCAATGCTATTTCGTTACACAGATGGGAAAGCATTCTTAACGAATTCAAAGTTGGCTCTGTTCACGAGTTTGCTAAGTTCTCAGTAGCATTACGTGAATTGATGTTGCTAAATTTGAACTGTTCATCAAGTGATTAATAACGCATTCCAAGCTAAATAACTTAGTGGATGGATAATAAAGAGGGCAAGCTGGGTTAAGTCTCTAGCTTGTCCTTTTTTATTGGACGTATGTCATTGTGTTTTGGTGACTATTTTGTGTGTTAGAGAAGAGTTACGCCTATAACAACCACGCTTACATGATGGAAAGTCATTGTATTAATGTGCAAATAAGTCAATAATATCGCCCCGTTTACACGGGGCTTTTTTTTACCGGAGGCAAAATGCTTTACCGTCTAGCCAGAACTGGCTTTTTCCAACTTGATGCCGAAAAGGCACATGATCTCGCAATCCAAAACTTCAAACGTTTTACGGGTACACCTCTCGATCTAGCGTACCGCCAACAACTTCCAAATAGACCTGTTGAATGCATGGGTCTGACTTTCAAAAACCCAGTTGGTTTAGCTGCCGGCCTTGATAAAAACGGCGAATGTATTGATGCATTTGGTGCTATGGGCTTTGGATTTGTTGAAGTAGGAACGGTTACTCCACGTCCTCAATCAGGCAATGACAAACCTCGTTTGTTTCGCTTAGTTGAAGCCGAAGGGATTATCAACCGCATGGGTTTCAATAACCTTGGTGTCGATAACCTTGTAGAGAATGTTAAAAAGTCTAACTATGATGGTGTCTTAGGCATCAACATTGGTAAAAACAAGGACACGCCGATAGAGAAGGGCGCAGAAGATTACATTATCTGTATGGAAAAGGTATATCAATACGCGGGTTACATCGCGGTGAATATTTCTTCTCCGAACACTCCTGGTCTTCGTTCTCTTCAATACGGTGAAGCGCTAGATGATCTTCTTGCTGAACTTAAAGTGAAGCAAAAAGAGCTAGAAGAAAAGCACAGGAAATATGTACCACTAGCATTAAAGATCGCACCAGATCTTAGTGACGAYGAAATTAGTCAGATTTGTGAGTCGTTGATCAAAAACAAGATCGATGGCGTCATTGCGACGAACACAACTTTAGATCGTAGCATTGTTGAAGGAATGAAACATGCAAACGAAGCTGGTGGCTTAAGCGGTCGTCCGGTTCAATCTCGTAGTACTGAAGTTGTTCGTCGTTTGCWTGAAGAGCTTGGTGAAGAGATCCCGATCATTGGGGTAGGTGGTGTTGACTCATATGTTGCTGCAAAAGAGAAAATGATGGCTGGCGCAAAACTAGTCCAAGTTTACTCTGGCTTCATTTATAAAGGTCCGTCACTGGTTAAAGATATTGTAAAGAACCTATCGTAAAGCCTGTAACTGGTTGAACTTACAGTTTTAAACAGAAAAAAGAGGAATTCATTTCCTCTTTTTTTTTGTCTTACGACTAGTAAAATTACTCTATTAGGAAGGTAATTAAGCGTTTTACCTAACGGAATGTAATCAGTGTGAGACGATGCAATGCTTAAACCCAGCGATACATGGAATTGGTATTATAGCGATCAAGAATGTTCGTTAATGCTAAACCTTGGACAGGATATGGTATTCAAAACCAACCTTGTGAAAAAGACGTTGGTGCAATGTGCTTTTAAAAATAATGAATTCACTGTCGATGATGCATCCGCCTATCAAATCTTCAAAGAAAAAATCAGTTGTTTAGATTTATCTGAACCAAGACAAGCCGAGCTTGCTTTGTATTGTGTTGCTGCAAAGCGCTTCCACAAACCTGTCCAACCCAAAAGTTGGTTTTTCGATACACAATCGGCCTATCATCATGACCCCCGAGAAGGCGATATAGTGCGTCTTAGCAATGAGCTGAATGACGGTCACTTTATTGTTCTTGAGGTGGGGGATAGCTCTAGTTTATGTGTTTCAATTGAATTGGAAGAGTTCTTGCTAGCGGGCTCTAAAGTTCTACGCTTTGGTGACTATATTAAAGTAATGCATGACAGAATGGTTTGTGCAAATTCAATAGCAAGCATCGGTCCTATGGCTTTAGTAGGCTAGCAATACGTATATTTTATATATGTGACCTGTCGTTTACTGAGCATCTAGTTAACCACAAACTTACATCAATCAGCCTTATGGCTGATTTTTTTTGCCTGTAAGAAAGCCTTTTCCGAAGAACTCACCCTTGTGATGAATAAATAACTGGGACARGCCGCTCGTTTTTTATCCACCAATTAAACGTTATTTTCACTTTCTATCAGGTGGAAAGCTCATTTAATTCCCGTTTTACCTCCAATAGTAGCAAAATTACACCTAGAAATCAGTATTGGTATAGTCCAGATTTAAAGTGAATAGTTAGTCACTACCGATTTTTGGGCAAATTAATCGGCATCTCAAGGTTTCGTGATTGAGGTTATTTGGTGAGCAATTACGTTATTGGAGAGAGAAAAGAGTCAGTTAGTGTGATGCTATGGAACGAAAGTCAGGTATAATCGAGGTCATTTTTACCAATAAAAGAACACTATGAATCAATATCTAGCGGTGACCTCAAACGGCCTTGAGAATTTATTAGTTGAAGAACTAACCCAACTAGGGATTACAAATGCAAAACCTGTTCAAGCAGGTGTTAAATTCAAAGCCACGAATGAGCTGATTTATCG
>NZ_JAKJSW010000318.1:0-3426 GCF_050337375.1 Vibrio makurazakiensis
CCGCTATACCAGCCATGTTCGTCGTCGGATAGTTGTCAATATTATTAACTAACCCAACCTTAAGTTGTGTATTGTTCTCTATGTATTTCCAGGCAGTGGTCGCCCACACAAGTTCTTCTTCAGACAATTGACCATAACGACCTTGTCTAAATGCTTGAGATTGATTAATCGCAGACACGCCATCAGTTACACCTTGATAAACCACACCACAAGATGTCACTAACGAAGCCATCACGAGTACAGTAAAACTCTTTATCACTGACTAACCTTATTACTGAACTGGCGTATATGGCTTACGAGGTAGGCACTGCCCTTCATAACCAAATGGGGATTCCAATGCTTTCTCCCATAAACTTGGTGCCAATTGTTCCTTATAGGTCAATAGCTTGCCTTGCTGCTTATACAGCAATATTTCTAACGTTATCCCGTTATTGTTTGAAGTAAATGTATTGATTAAGCCAGTACCATTTTCAAAGATGCCTTCATAAAACCCTTTGTTGCGGTCGTAAGCAGTCGATACGTGGTCAAATAACAAATCTGTGTAGTCAGTGTCCCACAAAGCCCACATCCCCATAGCCCCTTTTACGGCAACAGCTGAGAGTTGCGGTAAGAACTCTCCAGATTCTGAAATGGTATTCCATGGGAAACCATCAGTGTAAATGGTGTCGTAAACGAAATATGGCGCACCAGCCAACTGATGTTCCGTTCTTGCGGTGATAATGCCCGTCTGCTTATAGCGCTCCTCTTGAACGCGATAAATTTGCAAAGCGAACTCAGAGATCCAAACACTACTATACGATAGGTCATGTGGCGTTCTGTCTTCAGGCTCATCCCAACCAAGTTCAATACCATCAAGCACATAACTTTCAGTAACGACATAACTGTGCGCTTTTAACTTACGTGGGTCACGGGTGTCATAAGGGACATCGTAACCGTACAAGTTTATCGTAGAGTATGGTTCAGCCATCGCGGCTTGCTGGGTGTTAAAGCCCCAAAGCGCGAAACCTTTAGCCGCGTATTCTTCGTAACCTAAGCGACCTTCCTGCAAGTATTGCACGGGTTTTCCATCTTCCAGCAATGCACCAAACATCGTGCCGTTTTCGTCAACAACATTACAAAAATTCCAACGTAATACAGCAGAATCAATACTTGTCGCAAACTCTGGGTAGCGTTGTTTTACGATATAAAGCCAAATCATTAATCGACCAAGGTCCAAAGCCGAGTAGCCAATTTCTCCAGGCTGGTTACCGTAGTCCACTTTAACAGCTGTCTGGGTATTATAAGCTTTGTTTGGTAGCTCTCCCTTAAACAAGTCTAAGGTATTTAGTGTGGTCAAAAAACGAATAAGACGACGGTCAAATTCTTCTTTCTTTATAATCCCCAGCTCATACGCGCTCACCATACCCGCCATATAAGAAGCGGCATCCCACCAAGTAACCGATGGATAATTATTTACCGCATTGACTAAGCCTGTCGATTCTTGGTAATTATTCTCAAAATATTTCCAGGCGATACGCGCCATATCCATTTCTTTTTCAGTCAATACTCCATGCCTTGGCTGAGGTATATCCCAGTGTGTTTTCCGATCAACGATATCATCAGAAAATTGATTGTATTTGTTCCCACACCCAACTAACGCAACCCCTAACATACCAACTACAACATAGCGCATAAGCTTTCCTTTTCTTATTATTATCGTCCTACTGACACCAACGGCCCATTTTCGATATAGGCCAACGATTCCAGAACTATTCCGTTGGTGTTTGCAGTAATCGCTTTATTGGTTCTTCCGTCACTTTCATAACGACCTGAATACCAGCCTTTATCTTTTGAACTCAGTTCAGAGGCCTTTTCTATAAGCAGATCTGTATAATCTGTCTCGTATAATGCATACCAGCCAAAAGCGGCTTTAGTCGACAACGTTTTTAAATGCGACTGGTCTTTACCATCGTCCGATATCGTATTCCAAGGCTTACCATTTGAAAAAACAGTGTTGTAAACAAAGTACGGTGCTTCATCGACATTATCCTCACTAACAGCGGTCTCTATGCCTGTCTCTTGATAACGCTTTTCTTGCGCTTGATAAATACGATGTGCAAAGACTTTCGAAACACTGTCAGCACCAAATTCAATGCCATCTAGAATGTAAGATTCACTCACCACATAGTTATGTGCATGAAACTCCGCAGGGTCACGTTTATCTGTTRGTATATCCACACCATAAATATTGATCATTTCTAAGTAATCAATGTATTTCATCGAATTGAAAACATCGCGCCCCATCAGTGCCAGAGATTTAGAAGCGTACTCTTCATAGCCAATTCTCCCCTCTTGGACTAGTTCAAGTTCATCTGAGCGATTAGAGGGCCTAGCACCATAAAGGTAACCTTGGTTGATCATTTCACTGACTTGCCAATGGTCTAAGACTTCATTGACCTGCTTGTTGAACTGAGGATATTGCCAAATCAAAATGTTCATAGGCACAAGAACGCGTCCAATATCGATAGCAGACCAACCGATACCATTCTCTTGAGGGTTGTTTTCATAATCCACCATTTGAAGCGTTTGAGTGTTATACGCTTTGTTAGGCAACTTCCCATCTACTAGCGGGATCTTGGACAAGGTATGCAAAGCCTTTTCCATTCGGATGGTGAACTTTTCGTTCGGTATTACATTCAGTTTTTCAGCTGAAATTAGCCCCATAAGATAAGAAGCGGTATCCCACATAGTGGTTGAAGGGTATCCATCCACTGAATTCACCAAGCCAGTATTCTCTTGATAGTTATTATCGAAATACTGCCAAGCAACATTCGCCCATTCGAACTCTTGAGCAGATAAAATCCTAGACTCTTTCTCAGGGATGAGTTCCGTTGATTCTAGTGTTAAGTTTCCCAGAACTTTCTGAGGCTCTTTGCTCTCTAAGGAGAACGCAATAGCTAGCGCGGTTGCTAACCCTAAAATGAAGACTATATGGTGCCTTGCATTCACCATCGCTTGCTTAAATTCCATATTTTAACTCCTCCGATTCTGCTGTCTCTACTGAGCCTTCTTTTGAAGATGGTGGGGTCCAGAAAGCTGCTGCTATCATCCCCCACATAGCAAGCATATTGTTTAAAATCCAAAATGTATTAAGTACCAAACCACCAATAGAGTAGTTGCCCCACATACCTGAAGAATAACCAAACCAGGCATAAGCTAAACTAAATAGGCTGACGAAGAACACTATTGCTTGAGGGGCAACCAACTTAAAGAAGTTACCTGTTTGGCGTTCTTTAGGTGTCGTAGGGAACGTTATCTTCTTCCCTCTAAGAACTGTCCATAGCGCTCTCATGTTGACAGGGAAAAATGATAAGAAGTTTGTCTTACCTTTGAATCCTGCCACACCCCATGTGCCAACCATCATTGCTAATTCCGCAGTCAATACAT
>NZ_JAKJSW010000319.1:0-3418 GCF_050337375.1 Vibrio makurazakiensis
CGGGTGAAACTTTGTCGGTTAATGGCGGCTTATACATGCACTAACCTGCACGTATCTATACAAGGAGTTATGTCATGGAAAAAGTATTTATTGTTGCTGCCAAAAGAACGCCTCTCGGTTCATTTACGGGAACACTTAAAGATATCAAAGCAGGGGACTTAGCGGGTCTTGCGATTAAAGGGGCACTGGATTCTGTTGATCTGCCTGTGGAATTGATTGATGAAGTTATTGTTGGGAATGTCATTTCAGCGGGTCAAGGTATGGGAGTCGCGAGACAAGCGTCTCTGTGTGCAGGGATTTCTGAAGAAGTTCCAGCCTATGCCGTAAATATGATTTGCGGTAGTGGTATGAAATCGGTGATGGATGCGGCTTCCCACATTAAGAGCAAAGATGCAGAAGTGGTTGTGGCTGCTGGTGTCGAGGTGATGTCGCAAATCCCATTTATTGTCCCTGCGAGTATCCGGAACGGTCATAAGATGGGCGGAATTTCAATGACCGACCTGCTTATTAATGATGGTCTTACTGATGCCTTCAATAATTACCATATGGGTGTCACAGCGGAAAATATTGCAAAGTCGCTTGGTATTTCGAGAGCAGAGCAAGACGAGTACGCACTAGAAAGTCAGCAAAAAGCAACTGCTGCAATAGAGGCTGGAAAGTTTGTAAGTCAAATTGTTCCAGTAGAAGTTAAGCAACGTAAAACCACGACTCTGTTCGATACTGACGAATACCCAAAAGTCGATGCGACGCTTCAAGGTTTATCTAAGCTTCGTCCTGCATTTGACCGTGAAGGCAGTGTAACCGCAGGTAATGCGTCAGGTCTCAATGATGGTGCGAGTGCAATTGTATTGGCTTCTGAGGCTGCGGTTGAAAAATACGGACTGACCCCATTAGTTGAACTGACTGCTTATGCTCAGTCTGGGCTGGATCCAAAAATTATGGGGCTAGGGCCTGTAGAAGCAGTAACTAAAGCTCTAGATAAGGCTGATTTAAGCCTGAAAGACATTGATTTGTTTGAATTGAATGAAGCGTTCGCTGCGCAAGCGTTAGGAGTCGYGCAACAGTTATCTGAAAAGCACGGTTTACCATTAGAAACGCTTAAATCGAAAGTGAACGTTAATGGCGGTGCGATTGCATTAGGTCACCCGTTAGGGGCATCCGGTAACCGAAYCATCGTTTCTCTTATTCATGAAATGATCGAGAACCAAACTCAATATGGTGTGGCTTCACTCTGTGTGGGTGGGGGAATGGGCACTGCAGTATTACTGAAAGGCGTGAATGCTTAAGTAATACCGTTGAAACAGTAAGACAGAATGTTAATTAACTTTAAATGTAATGATCAGGAGTAACTTATGTACACGGATATTTTTAAAACTTTCACAGACCAAACTGAAAAGCAATTTGAACCATACTTTAAGTTCAATAAGCTAGTTGCTAAAAACGTTCAAACGATCACTGAGTTGCAAATGAATGCAATGAAGACCTACACCGATATGGGCTTAGCACAAATGAAAGCGGTTGCAGATATTAAAGATCCTGCAGGTATTGCGGCTTTTAACAGTCAACAACTTGCGGTTCTTAGCCAGTTATCTCAACAAATGATGAGTGACAGTTCTAAGCTTCAATCAGTGGCGAAAGAGTTTAAAGAAGATGTTGAGACACTAACAACTGAAAACTTGAAAACTGTTACACCAGCATAAATTTCAATCGCCATCGAGTGGGTGCTTTAGTTAGTCCAACTTGGTGGCGATTTTCCGATTATTGGAGTCATGTTATGTATCAACACCTATTTTCGGACTACCTTGTCAAACTTCAACAAACAAACCAGCAATGGTGGACCAATTTTGAGCAAAGCAAGGAAGCCGCCCAGTCGCCTCTAAACCAAGCAATGCAAGAACTAAACTTTGATGATGCGTCAAAGATATTCGAGCAAGCTATCAATCATCCAACCGACCTATTGAAGCTGCAGTCCCGATGGTGGGAGCAGCAACTGCAAATCTGGCAAAATGCAGTGCTAATGGGGAATACAGAAAGTGTTATTGCGGAAGAGCGTGGTGATAAACGCTTTATAGATGAAGCCTGGAAAAATGATCCGTTCTACAATTTTATCAAGCAATCTTATTTACTGTTCAGCAAAAGCTATTTAGAGACGATTAACTCCATCGAAGGTATCGACGAAAAGACCAAAGAGCGAGTCGCATTTTTCTCTCGACAAGCAATCAATGCGTTGTCTCCAAGCAACTTCATTGCTACGAACCCTGAGCTTTTAAAGCTCACTTTGGAAAGAAATGGTGAAAACCTGCTCGATGGGCTTGAACAGCTTCGTGCTGATGTTGAATCTAGTGCTGATATCCTCAAAATCCGAATGACGAACAGCAATGCTTTTAGACTAGGTCAAGATGTCGCAAACACAGAAGGCGACGTGGTTTTCAAAAATGATCTCTTTGAGCTAATTCAATACCATCCTAAAACTCCGCAAGTTAACGCAACACCGCTTCTGATCGTTCCGCCATTTATCAACAAGTACTACATCCTAGATCTTCGTGAAAAGAACTCTATGGTGCGTTGGTTACTTGAGCAGGGGCATAGTGTGTTCATGATGTCCTGGCGTAACCCAGGGCAACAACAGAAAGACGTCGAATTTGGTGACTACGTTACAGATGGCGTTGTTAAAGCGGTGTCTGCTATTGAAGACATCACAGGTAAAGAACAAATTAATGCTGCCGGTTATTGTATTGGTGGCACCGTTCTCGCTTCCACTGTCGCGTATTACGCTGCTAAGCGAATGAAGAAAAGAATTAAAACGGCGACGTTCTTTACTACATTACTTGATTTCTCTCAGCCGGGAGAAGTTGGTGCTTACGTTAATGACACGATTATAAGTGCCATTGAGAAACAGAATACGGCTAAAGGTTATATGGATGGTCGATCGCTTAGTGTGACCTTCAGTTTGTTGAGAGAAAATAGCCTGTACTGGAATTACTATGTTGATAATTACTTGAAGGGAAGTAGTCCAATGGACTTTGACCTCTTGTATTGGAATAGTGACAGTACTAATGTCGCGGCTAAGTGCCACAATTTCTTACTTCGAGACCTCTACCTTGAGAATAAACTTGTCCAAGATAAAGGTGTCAAAATTGGTGGTGTCTGGATTGATCTCAATAAGATAAAGATCCCTATCTATTTCATCTCAGCCAAAGAAGATCATATTGCGCTATGGCAAGGTACCTATCGTGGTGCTTTGAATACCGGTGGTAATAAAACTTTCGTACTGGGTGAGTCTGGTCATATTGCTGGTATCGTTAATCATCCAGACAAGAAAAAATATGGATATTGGTTAAACGATAACTTAGATGATTCAGCGGATGAGTGGCTCAATAATGCAAATCATAACGAAGGTTCATGGTGGGTGCATTGG
>NZ_JAKJSW010000320.1:0-3417 GCF_050337375.1 Vibrio makurazakiensis
GCAGGTTACGAGCTTTCAATTGAAGATCTTAAGAACTTCCGTCAACTGCACTCTAAGACTCCTGGTCACCCAGAGTACGGCTACGCACCAGGTATCGAAACAACGACTGGTCCATTAGGTCAAGGTATTACTAATGCTGTTGGTATGGCGATGGCCGAGAAAGCTCTTGCTGCTCAATTTAACAAAGAAGGCCACGACATCGTAGATCACTACACTTATGCATTCATGGGTGATGGCTGTCTGATGGAAGGTATTTCTCACGAAGCATGTTCTCTAGCGGGTACGCTAGGTCTTGGTAAGCTAGTTGCTTTCTGGGATGATAACGGTATCTCTATCGATGGTGAAGTTGAAGGTTGGTTCTCTGACGATACTCCTAAGCGTTTTGAAGCTTACGGCTGGCACGTAATCCCAGCAGTTGATGGTCACGATGCTGATGCAATTAACGCTGCTATCATCGCAGCTAAAGCGGATCCTCGTCCAACACTTATTTGTACTAAGACTATCATTGGTTTTGGTTCTCCAAACAAAGCGGGTACGCACGACTGTCATGGTGCTCCACTAGGCGCAGATGAAATCACAGCGACTAAAGCAGCACTTGGTTGGGAACATGGTCCTTTCGAAATCCCTACTGATATTGCAGCAGAGTGGGACGCGAAAGAAGCAGGCGCAGCTAAGGAAGCAGCGTGGAATGCTAAATTTGACGCATACGCAGCGGCTCACCCTGAGCTAGCTGCAGAATTCAAACGTCGTACTAACGGCGAGCTTCCAGCTGAGTGGGAAGAGAAAGCAAACGCAATCATTGCTGACCTTCAAGCTAACCCAGCAAACATCGCTTCACGTAAAGCGTCTCAAAACGCACTAGAAGCGTTTGGTCAAATGCTTCCAGAATTCATGGGTGGCTCTGCTGACCTTGCACCTTCTAACCTAACTATGTGGTCTGGTTCTAAGTCTCTTGAAGCAACTGATTTTTCTGGTAACTACATCCACTACGGTGTACGTGAATTCGGTATGACGGCTATCATGAACGGTATTGCTCTGCACGGTGGTTTCGTACCATACGGCGCAACATTCCTAATGTTCATGGAATACGCTCGTAACGCTATGCGTATGGCTGCTCTGATGAAAGTTCAGAACATCCAGGTTTACACGCACGACTCTATCGGCCTAGGCGAAGATGGCCCTACTCACCAACCGGTTGAGCAGATCGCTTCTCTACGCCTAACGCCAAACATGAGCACATGGCGTCCATGTGACCAAGTTGAGTCTGCAGTGGCTTGGAAACTGGCAATTGAGCGTAAAGATGGCCCTACATCTCTAATCTTCTCTCGTCAAAACCTTGCACAGCAAGACCGTGACGCTGGGCAAGTAGCTAACATCGCTAAGGGTGGTTACATCCTGAAAGATTGTGAAGGCAAGCCAGAGCTTATCCTTATCGCGACTGGTTCTGAAGTTGAGCTAGCGGTTAATGCTGCTGCTGAGCTGACAGCTGAAGGTAAGAAAGTACGCGTAGTATCTATGCCTGCAACTGACGCGTTCGATAAGCAAGATGCTGAATACCGTGAGTCTGTACTTCCATCTGACGTTACAGCGCGTATTGCTGTAGAAGCTGGCATTGCTGACTTCTGGTACAAGTACGTTGGTTTCGGTGGCAAGATCATCGGTATGACAACATTCGGCGAGTCTGCACCTGCAGGTGAGCTATTCAAGATGTTCGGTTTCACTACTGAAAACGTAGTAAACACTGCAAAAGAACTTCTTGCTTAATAGTATTCGTTGAAGCTAAAAAGTAGAAAACCGAGCCATAGGGCTCGGTTTTTTTATACGTAACAAAATAAACAGCAAGTTACTCAAACTCGTTGCCCCAATTATCTAATTCTTTCGTTCCACATACTTTACATTTCACATAACGATCCATGTTGTAGTAGTGGCCGCCATTGATAATAGAGTTAGCAAAAAGCTTTATTCGACCCAACAAAGTTTTGTCTGTGTCGTAGCTACTTGTTTGGCGAACAAGAGTTTCAGTATGTAGTGTTTCTTTATTGCACGTTTTACAAAAATGAGTTGCTGGAAATCCAGACATAACCTTTTCCTTTGGTTGAGAAAACTAGGTTAGAAACAGCCGTAGGTTCGGTTAATTACTCATTTGAATTATCATTGCATAGCGTGTGATTGATTTACTAGTTTTATAAATTGTTTTTATGGCGTCATATCACTCTATTAATGTCTTTTAGATAAGATTCGGTTATCATCTGTCGCACGAAATTTTGGTTAGATGTACGGAACTATGCTAAAAGTCGCGATAAACGGATTTGGAAGAATAGGACGCAATGTATTGCGTGCTGTCTATGAAAGTGGCAAAAGCCAACAGATCAAAGTAGTAGCTGTTAATGAGCTTGCTCAACCTGATGCTATGGCTCACCTATTACAGTACGACACCAGTCACGGCCGTTTCGGCAAGAAAATCTCCAACGATCAAGAGCATATTTATGTCCACCACGGCATTGGCGTGGAAGACAAAGGTGAGTTCGATACGATTCGTATTTTACACCTAGCCGATATCGATTTACTGCCTTGGCGCGATCTCGAAGTCGATATCGTTCTCGATTGCACGGGTGTGTATGGCTGCCGAGATGATGGTCTTGCTCATATAGAGGCGGGCGCTAAGAAGGTACTGTTTTCTCACCCTGGTGCCAATGATCTTGATAACACTATTATTTATGGTGTGAACCACGAAACTATCAGGGCTGAACATCGAATCGTTTCTAATGGTTCGTGTACCACCAATTGTATTGTCCCTATCATTAAAGTTCTTGACGATGCCTTCGGTATCGAGTCTGGAACTATTACCACCATTCACTCTTCAATGAATGATCAGCAAGTTATTGATGCGTACCACAGTGACCTTCGCCGTACGCGAGCTGCGAGCCAATCTATCATTCCTGTTGATACCAAATTACACAAAGGTATCGAAAGAATTTTCCCGAAATTTTCTAACAAGTTTGAAGCGATATCTGTGCGAGTACCTACGGTAAACGTAACTGCGATGGATTTAAGTGTCACAATTAATACAAATGTGAAAGTTAATGACGTAAATCAAACCATTGTTAATGCATCCCAGTGTACATTACATAATATAGTTGACTATACTGAAGCGCCGCTCGTCTCCATCGACTTTAATCACGATCCCCATAGCGCAATTGTTGATGGTTCACAAACTAGAGTGAGCAACGGCCACTTAGTGAAAATGCTAGTGTGGTGTGATAATGAATGGGGCTTTGCAAACCGGATGCTGGATACGGTACTTGCAATGCAAGCTTCTGAAGGCAAGAAGTAAGACCTAGAAGCAAATGTGCGGATTATTTATTTTTTACCTTGAAATAAATACTAAGTGTCCACATATTATGAGTAGTTAAAGAA
>NZ_JAKJSW010000321.1:0-3371 GCF_050337375.1 Vibrio makurazakiensis
GTTATTGAGTCAATCAATGAAGGCGATACTGTGGAAGATATGATGCGTTACGTGCATATAGACGTAGATAAAATCCGCACCAATTACCGCGAGTTAGTAAGCCAGCGTGTTGCAGCTGAAGAACAGCAAAATGTTTTGTTAGAGCTTGAGCAAGGCTTAACTGGCTATACGTATTTAGAGGATTTCTGAATGAATGATTTATTTACAAAAACGGATTATTCGCTTTACTCGAACTCAATGAGTTTCATGCGTCGCCCTTATGTGAAGAATCCAGTAAGTGCAAACGCTGATGTCGTGGTGCTCGGTGTTCCACTTGATATGGCAACCTCTGGTCGACCTGGCGCACGTATGGGACCTGACGCGATACGAAGAGCATCGGTAAACCTGGCGTGGGAAGGGAAGAAATTCCCATGGAGCTTCAACCTATTCGATACCGTGAAAGTGATTGATGCAGGAGACCTAGTATTTGATTGTGGTGACGCTGAAGATTTCACCTATCGTCTAGAAGCCGCGACGGCAGAGATCCTAAAAAGTGGTAAAACTATGCTTGGTCTTGGCGGTGATCATTTCATCACTCTGCCAATCTTACGAGCATATGCCAAGCACCATGGAGAAATGGCGTTGATTCATTTCGATGCTCATACTGATACCTATGCTAATGGCAGTAGCTATGATCATGGCACGATGTTTTATCACGCACCAAATGAAGGGCTAATCTCGCCTAAGCACTCAGTGCAAATAGGTATACGTACTGAATATGAGCAAGATGAACATGGTTTTAATGTCATCAACGCTATGCAAGCAAATGACTTAAGTGCTGAAGAGATCGTAACTCAAGTTCGTGAGATTGTGGGGGATAAACCTGCCTATATTACTTTTGATATAGATTGTTTAGACCCAGCCTTTGCTCCGGGCACAGGGACACCAGTTTGTGGCGGGTTAAACTCTGACAAAGTATTAAAAATCATTCGAGGTCTAGCAGGAATAAATGTCGTAGGAATGGATGTAGTCGAAGTCTCGCCACCTTATGATCAAAGTGATATGACGGCCTTAGCCGGTGCGACCATTGCTCTAGAATTACTCTACGTATGGGCTAGTGGTAAAGCCGACGTCACCGAATAATAGCAATATACATTCAAGGGAGCGTAAGCWCCCTTTTTAATAATAGCCATCACAAATCAATTGCAAACATAACAGCCCGCCTCTAAATTTGGATTACTTTTACTAATCCAAGTCACAAAAAACAATAGTGCTATAGATCACACTTTTATATTGATGAAATATCAAAACAGCCATAACATCTCGCTCCTAAAATTGTTAAGCGAAAATGAAAGCATTAGCTTAACTAAGTAAATAACTTATTTAACATCTGGAGATAGGAAGATGTCTGCTTCGTTCCCATTAGCGAAACTCACCTTTTTGATTGCTATTTTAACAGCAGTCGGTCAAATGACGCAGACCATGTATGTTCCTTCAATTGGCCACATGGCCAGCGAATTCGTCGTATCTCCAGCATCACTCCAGGCTGTAATGGCTTGCTACTTGATCCCATATGGGTTTTCTCAATTTATTTATGGTCCTCTTTCTGATCGTCTAGGAAGAAAACCTATCATCATAGTTGGGCTTTTAATCTACATTGCAGGTACGTTAATCGCTCTATTTTCTCCGCATTACCAGTGGTTTCTGGCAGGCAGCTTTATTCAAGGTTTAGGTATAGGTTGTGGTGGAGCGATGTCACGGACACTTACTCGCGATTGCTTCTCGGGAAGCGAGCTACACCGTGCAAATAGCCTTATCAGTATGTGCGTGATTTTTTCACCATTAATGGCCCCAGTTCTTGGTGGCTACTTAACTGAAGCTTTTGGCTGGCGCTCAAGCTACTTATTTTTGGCTCTGTTTGGGATCGCAGTAGTCATCACTATGATGACAAGCATGATGGAAACTTTACCAAAACAAAGCCGTCGAAAAGAGCCGGTTATGCTCAGTTACAAACATGTTCTGTCAGAGCGTAGCTTTCAAGGATATCTCATTTGCTTAGTCGCAATATTTTCAGGCGTCGCAGTGTTTGAAGCCGCAGCAGGAGTATTACTTGGTGGTGTGCTCGGGCTTCCAGCCACGACGGTTAGCTTACTGTTTGTATTACCAATACCAGGGTATTTAGTGGGTGCAGGACTATCTAGCATTATTGCACAGCGTAGCAGTGAATCCCGTGCGTTAAACGTAGGAATAGTTGCCGCAATAGCTGGATCAATTATTGTGCTGATTCCAGGCTTACTTGGCATGACGAGCGCTTTAACGTTAGTAGGTGGAGCAACTATCTACTTCTTAGGTGCTGGCATCTTATTTCCAGCAGCAACAACAGGCGCACTAACACCGCTACCATTTCATGCTGGCACTGGTGGGGCTGTGCTCGGTGGAATGCAGAATTTGGGAGCAGGCTTAGCCACATTAGCCGCTTCTATGATACCAGCTCAAAGTCAGTTACCTCTTGGCGGGTTAATGCTCATCATGTCGATACTGGCTTTGCTTGGGCTTCGTCGTGTTAATGGAAAACCAGATCCATCTAGCGAGCTTCCTGTAACGGCTTAACTTAATTTAAATGGGGGTGTTAGCCCCCATTTCCCGCTACTCACTTATCCGCTACTACTTTGTTCACTTCGTCTCATTGACTATTTAGCTCCAATCAAGCAACTTTGTACAATCAGAAACGCTTGTTACTCCTTAAGGTGAGATGAAACTCCCTTTTGGAATTAGGTATGGACGCTACTATCTCGAATTCACATAGCTCAAACTCAATCAGCCGATCACGGCTATTCGCCCAAGGCACTATCGCAATGCTCCCTTTAAGCATTGCAGTATTACCATGGGGACTGCTCGCGGGATCTTTTGCGGTAGATGTCGGCCTACACCCTCTTGAAGGGCAAGCTCTCTCTGCGATTCTATTCGCAGGCGCGGCTCAACTTGTTGCTATGGGGATGTTTAAAGCAGGTGCAGGGTTAACAACAATGTTAATTACCACCTTCTTCATTACTTCTCGGCATTTTCTCTACAGTATATCCATGCGAGATAAGATCAGCCCTCTACCATTAAAATGGCGATTAGCTTTAGGCTTTTTATTGACGGATGAGCTATTTGCAATTTGTGGTAACCAATCGAAAAAGCAATTTAAGCCATGGTACGCCCTAGGTGCGGGTTTAAGCTTTTACCTGTTTTGGAACCTAGCCACTATGATCGGTATTATCGCAGGGCGCTTGATTCCCGGTCTCAATGAATGGGGGCTTGAATTTGCTATCGCAGCTACTTTCATTGCGATCGTCATTCCGACAATTAAGAATATTGCGATTCTATCTTCTGTTATTTCAGCTCTTATT
>NZ_JAKJSW010000322.1:0-3367 GCF_050337375.1 Vibrio makurazakiensis
CAGTTTTACTTACCCATAAGTCACAAAAATCAAACTTTAAGAACAATAAGAAAACGAAATGAATATCTATTAAGTTTACTTTTGATTCAATCACCTACATTGCACGAACAGTGCCAACTTCGAAAAACACCGTATATCTAGATCCTCTAAAAATTGATCTAAATCAAAACAGTCTTTTTGACCTTTAATTAAAGTCATAAAGACACTACTATGTAAGAAAAACAAAAAAGGTTTCTCATGCAAGACTTCTCAGCTTCGACACTAATGGAAATGACCATTGGTTTAGCAAGTGGCCTAAATGATCAGGATCGGTTTAACCGATTGATTGATGCGATACGTAAAACGATCACTTGTGACTGTGTTGCCTTGTTAAGTTTGCAGGGAGATACGTTAGTTCCTATTGCAATGCAAGGTCTAAGTCGAGATACGTTTGGTCGACGTTTTGTTATCTCAGAACACCCTCGCTTTGATGCCATTTGTCAGTCGAGAGATCCCGTTAGATTCGATTCAGACAGCTCCCTACCCGACCCGTTCGATGGGCTATTAATCGATCACGATGGTGACCTACCGATGCATGCTTGCATGGGGCTTCCTTTATACTTTGGCGATAAACTTTTAGGCGTATTAACACTTGATAGCCTAACACCCGACGTTTTTAGCCAAATCCCAGTGCGCAGTTTAGAAGTTCTTTCTGCAATCGCGGCGTCTAATATGCAAATGGCACTGACTTTTTCTCAACTTGAACATCAAGCTAAGCAATCTAAACGAAAGCTTGAAGAGCTGAACGAAGAAGCATGGGAACGTGAAGGTGGAGAGCTGATAGGCAAAAGCCCATCGATGCTTGCACTAAAAAGTGATATTGAAGTCGTTGCGCCATCTGAATTTAATATTTTGATCCACGGTGACACTGGCGTAGGTAAAGAACTTGTTGCTCGTACCCTTCACCATCAATCCCAACGCCGTCGTAACCCACTCGTGTACGTCAACTGTGCCGCAATTCCTGAAAACCTAGTAGAGAGTGAACTATTTGGTCACGTTAAAGGAGCATTTACAGGCGCAGACAGAACTAGTTTAGGTAAATTCGCATTAGCAGATGAAGGTACCCTTTTCCTTGATGAGATCGGTGAATTACCATTGGCAGCCCAAAGTAAGCTGCTGCGAGCCCTTCAAAACAACGAGATCCAGCCTGTTGGCCAAGATAATATTCAAACGATTAATGTCCGAGTATTAGCCGCCACCAACCGAGATTTAAAACAAGAAGTCGAACAGGGACGCTTTCGTGCCGATTTATACCACCGACTCAGTGTTTACCCTATTGCAGTCCCATCATTAAAGGAGCGCGGTGATGATGTAAGCTTGCTCGCTGGTTTCTTCTTAGAACAGGCTCGTCGTAAACTTGGTATTAATCAGGTTAAATTCCGTTCCGATGTATTGTCTTTCCTTGGTCGCTACGGTTGGCCTGGTAATGTCCGTGAATTAGAACACGTGATCAGTCGTTCAGCCCTCAAAGCACTAGCGCGCAGCACCAACAAAGATTTAGTCACCATCACTAAAGAAGACTGTGGACCACTTGATCAAGACCAATCAACCGTATCATTTGACTCTGAAAGCAAGGCTAGTGAAGTTCCAGCGGTCGATCTTTCTTTAGGGTTACGTGGCGCTACGGAGGAATTTCAACGAGGTGTCATTATAGATGCTTTGGAACAAGCGGATTACAATTGGGCGCATGCAGGAAGAACGCTCAAAACCGATCGTGCTAACTTAACTCGTCTAGCGAAGAGATTAGGGCTGAATGTATCAAAGACGCATACGGTTGAGATACGCTAAGCACAGATACATCCCATCTGGGTTAGATGCCACTAACTTCCATAACATAGTGGCATTCAGTCCTTCATCTTTTGTAATCGACAATTTGCAGTGTTACGAGCATATTGCGTCACTTGTGTATATAATGCCGCGARTTGTTAAACCTATTTTAAAGATGTAGAGATATTTATGAAATTTGTTCGCTGGTTTCTAGGCCGTATCATTTTGCTTTTGAACTTCGTTTTCTCACCACGTGGTGTAAAACGTTCTCAAGAAGAGCAGACGAAAGTAAACCAACTTGCTGAGTCGCATGCTTTATACCAATTTGAAGCATGCCCATTCTGTGTAAAAGTGCGTCGTTCAATGAAACGTCAATCAGTGTCGTTTGACCTACGTGATGCAAAAACAAACCAGCAGCACCGTGAAGAATTAGAAGCTGGCGGCGGTCGAGTAAAAGTTCCATGCCTACGCATTGAGAAAGACGGCAAAACTGAGTGGATGTACGAGTCTTCAGACATCGTTACTTACTTAGAAAAGAACTTCGCTTAATTTCTGCTTTTTACGTCTACACAAAGTAATACGTATAAACCGTCAGTAAAAGCTAATAAAAAAATCCCTCTACTTAGAGGGATTTTTTGTATTTAATCATTCGTCGCAATGACTTTCATTGAATGAAGCTCTTCACTGTGTTTTACCCGTCATCAGTGGCCATGAGTAACTGACCATTAACGAGTAACAATTAGAATAACTTCTGCACGTCGATTACATGCACGGCCTTGCTTTGAAGCGTTATCACAAATTGGCACATACTCACCGTAACCGCGAGTATAAATACTGTTACTGCCGACACGCTGAAGCTCAAGATGCGACTTTATCTGCATCGCACGTTTTTCTGACAACACATCATTAACGGCATAAGAGYCTGTACTATCTGTATGTCCTTCAACAACAATTTCGACGTCATCGCGCTTAGAAAGGTAATCTCCTAGCAAATCTAACCAACGATTTGACATCGATGAAAGGCTAGAAGAGCCAGTGTTGAAGTTTACATGCTGTGTTAGTTTCAACATGACGTGATCGCCAGGGATGCGTTCGTAATTAATACGATTCTGCTGGAGAAATGCTTCCATTTCATCACTCAATGGGATTGAACGACCATAGTTGGTGGCAATAACTCGTTGATTTGGCTGGCTAGTTTGTTTTGTTTGTACCGTGCCCCACTCTGGGTGCAATACTGAGTACTCCGATTGCGGAGCTGTCTCTAGCATGTCCATTGGTTGTAGCAACTGACAACCACTCAGTGCGACACTAAATAATAATACGAAATACTTCATTGATTCACCACGTTACGGTTTCGCTATCCTTCACGACTATTATTTTTATCGGCACCATTCTTAAAACTTTAGCCAAATTGTTACTTTAACCGCGAAATAATTAAACAACCTGCCCGTTACATTTAAAGTACAGCTGAACTGCCTTTACTTCATAATTTGCATTTAATTACTTTATTAATGTTTTCCTCACTTTAGTAAATGGTTAGAATTATCTAACTACTATAGAT
>NZ_JAKJSW010000323.1:0-3310 GCF_050337375.1 Vibrio makurazakiensis
CTAAAGTACTACTCATTTTGATTCCTTTCGTTCACACTCTAAGGTGTGTTATCCCAACAAACGTTATTTATAAATTACGACCATTATTAAATACTGAAGACAACCCATTACTAATCGAACTTATAACAACGAAGAGTGTGGGCATTATTTTTCATAGCTTTAAAAACCTACCGTTCAATAGGAATAAAACACTAACCTATCACTAAAAATATTCATTATAATTCAGTCACTAACACTCTATACCAACCCTAAATAAACAAACAGAGGTTAGTAGTTAGACATTAGTCGTAGCGTACGAGGATTAGTATGAGAAATTGTAGATAAGACTTATCAATTTATTTATAAACAATTCATTTCAAGAATGACCAAATTGGTCCATTTAATTAAAGTTGCAGGAATTATAAAAAATCAGGCTAGTTTCAATTGGCACTGTTTGTACTTTATTACGCTGCTCATAATAGGGCGAAAGTTTACTAGCGCCTCCTACGCTCTCGAACTTACAAAACCAAAAAAGCGAGCACTAGGCTCGCTTTTCATTATCTTATTTCAGAATATATTACAGTAGCTCGACTGACTGCTGTGCAATCACAAAGTCTTCGTTGGTTGGATTGGCATTCGTATGACATGCATAATTATATGTGAAGAAAAGTGACCAAATTTATTCTGGTTGCATCAATAAGAACTGTGAACAATATCAACTAACTAATAAAGTTTCATTATGTTGCTGTAGTTTCTGATTCAAGTACTGACCAAGTAATCTCTGTTTATAGTCAGTATGCCCAGATGCATAGTCCGTCACATCTAAATTCACTGTATTCTCATTAGAGTCCATCACTGTAGATAAACCTGCAGGCTCATGATCCCACAGAGTCCCTGCTTTATAAGCACTTTTTAGGACATAATCTTTCATCGACATACAATTGATGAGCTTTAAACGATTATGTTTCTCCAAAATAGGTTGCCATTGCTCATCATCACTTGATACTGCGCCTGCCAAAACATAAGCCACAGAAACCCTGTTTGCCGTACTTAATTCATTTAAGGTGTGCCTTACAATGCGACCGCCTAGTGAATGTCCCATTAAGATACAGCTTTCAAATTGAACATCATTCTCAAGGTAGTTTGCTAGACTTACAGCAACATGACGAGTTTCATGAAAAGATGCTTTCCAGTGTCCAATAACTTTATCAACAACAAAGCCACCAGCCGTAGCTATCATACCAATCAAGTTTGTTCTAGCCATTAAGGTTGCAGCAAACCCTAGCTTGCTACCACTGGCAATCTTAGCATTAGGAACAACTCCTTTATCAAACACCATGTCTTTGAAATTGCCTGCTTTCCATTGAACACGAACAACCTGATTATCTGGATATAGCTCATCAACAATTTCAAACCAATCTTTTGAACACTCTCCATTCTCACTCATAAAACCATTAATTATAACTACTGACGGTAATTTTCCATCTCTAATCTTRACAATCTCACAAGAYGGTGCATCTCTACCTCCCACCAAGTCTTCTGTTTTCATTTCTGTTAGAGAATCTTTGACACTTTTTAGTAGTGAATTAACATCGAATCCTGGCATGGATGCCTTAAATTTATTGAGCATTATTTGTCACCCTTCAAAACTTTTCTTGCTTTAAAAGCCAAACTAATTACACCATAAAGAAAAAATACAAATATAGCGATAAACTTCATTTTTAGCCCAGAAGTCGATTAAAAACAAACGCCACAACAGCCATAATCGCAATACCAATGTTAATAATTAAAGATTTCTTTTCATGCTTAACGATTAGCTTTCGTTCTTCAGCCATTTCATTGCGAATATCAGTAGCCACTTTATTGATACGCTGATCGACTAAATCTAATAGTCCTGCTAGCTTTTCTTCATCAATGCCAAGGTCAACGCTTTTAGTCGTTTCCGCCACTTTTTTTGCTGCCTTTGCCGATCCATCAAAGCGCTCTAAGGCGCTTTCGAAATGTTTATCTATATTTTCAAACATTAGCCGCCTGACTCCCTGATTTATTAGATAGCTCAGACGCTACGACAGCGGAGTATTTGTACAGAATAGAAGCCGCATCTAGTAAGTAGGTTAATTTTACATCGTTGGAGCTTTTCACTTTATTAACATCCATGATGAAGAACCTCTCTGATTTCAAATAATCATACGCCCCTATAAGCCATTCATTAACAAATGAACTAAACTCATAACCGTAAAAATCAAAGAGATCTACATGGTCAGACATATGTCTTATCTGCTCCAGATTATCAAAGATAACCTCCCTATTAATTAAGGTATAATCAAAGCCTTTTTCAATATGAACAGTGACAGAAGTCATACCAGATCGGCATTCATACTCAGTAAATTCACATGACTCTGATACTTTGTAAAACCAAGATTCACCACCTGGTTCACGATGGCTCAAGTCCACAGTGCTGAACATAGACATTATTTTACTCAACATTTTGCTTTCCTAATGATTCACACACTTCTAGGTTGACTGCAATAAATTCATCCCAAGAGTACTGCTTTGCATAATTCAATTGATACTGAAGCTCAATTCGACATATCTCTGGTCGTTTATCATATATGCTACAACGTATATCTTCGTTCAAATGACGACAGACTCCGTCCCCTCGGTCTAAAGCTTGGGTTAATTCAGATAGATGAACATTGGAACAGCACTTACCACATTGGTTACAAGGAAAAGGTTTGAGACTCATAAGCTTTTTAGCCAATCACGAGTGCTGCTAATGTTGTTTGCTTCAAATGGTAATTCGATATTTCTTCGCTTCACTTCTTGAGCTAGTAAGTTACCTTTTTCTACTTCACAATTAACAATAACTAAATTATCTGCAAATACTCTTAGCTCATTACTGTCTATATTAAATTCTATTGCTGCTAACTCTAGTAGATATTCATCAAGCTTCTCGTTCACATTTTGGAAGTATTCAAGTGTCTTTTTAGCTTCACTTTTAAAAGAATCTAAGTACTTCCATACCTTCGACATCATTTCGCTATAGTCTAAGAAATATGAAAAACCGAGAGTCATAAGCCCTGAAGCAACCGCACTTATAAACGCAGCAATTTCTGACCCTAATGGGAAAGTCAATAAACTAGCAAGGTGTTGATTCAACAGCGCTCCAAGTACGACTGACACACCTGTAGATAAGACTCGAATAACTTCTTTAGTAAGTTCTCCTGCTGAAAGCCTTTTAGGATTGAAGAAAATCATTTTGGCTACTGTTACAAGGCTGCTCCACATTTCTCTTACAAGTTTCACCAGAGTCTTTTGAGTAGTAAAAAAG
>NZ_JAKJSW010000324.1:0-3248 GCF_050337375.1 Vibrio makurazakiensis
TAGCTGATAATCCCCGTCAACAACGTTGATGGGGATTTTTTATTCTTAAACAAAATTTAGCAATGGCACATGAAGCCTGGCTRGTTGCTTGGATGAAACTACAACGGAATATGTACATCGAAGAAGCGTGCGGTTCACTAGATATCGCACTTCAGCCTAAGCGGAAGATACTTAGTCTGGTACCCCGCGTCCTCTCTAACTCTCACCGACTTACCACTGTTTTGACCTATCCAGTCACTAAAAACTAATTCATATATTGATGATATTTGATTTACAGTCTATCATTCTGTATGTGAGCTGTGGTGGATTAATTTATTCACTAACAAAGTTGGAATCGTTTGCTTACTGCTGCGACTAATTTCTGCCCGGATTTTGATGGTATTGATGCACTTGTTCTCTACAGATAATAAGCGTCTTTCCCTCACTACAAAGCTATGGCAGCCATATTTTCAATACCAATATTGCTGAGGCTAGCTCCCTAATTGAGGGCTTCAAGCCCTAGAATTTAATATTGATAAAACAATCATCAATAGGTGAGGAGTATACTTAGTGAATTTCAATAAGAAGAAAGCCAGAACAATCGTAATAATCGGAGCAGTTGTAGGAATCATAGGTCTTAACCTATTCACCATCACACCAGCCGGACACACAAAGGTTCAAACATGTCTAGGTGAAGTAACCCCAACGCACTTTGGTGAGGGCTTACATTTTCCTGTAACTCCGTACTGTGGCTTTGATACCTACGACACTCGTGAGTTCAAGTACGAAATCAACAAGATCAACGTACCTACACAAGACCGATTCAGCTCAACGGCTAATGTTACTGCGCTAATTCGCGTAGAACCGAAAGGGACACCGGGAATTAAAAAGAATTACGGCAACATGGATGAGTTCTTAGATAAGACTATTCGCCAACAGCTACGTTCGATGCTTCGTGATGAGGGTAGAAAGTTAGAGGATAGCCGTTCTCTTGCTCAATCTGACAAAGTGTCAAACATGCAAGATAGTCTTAAGGCGCGTCTTACAGTGGCTCTAGAGGGCAAGATTTCAGTTAATGAAGTTCTTGTTCAAGACATTGAGTTCGACCCAAGAATCTCAAAACAAATTCTGGCTACTCAGCAACGAATTCAAAAGGAAGAGTCGGAAGCGTCACAGCTACGAATTCAGAAAACAGTAGCAGATCAAGCAATTGAGAAAGCTCGTGGTTCGTCTGAATCGAAGAAGCTAGAAGCATCTGCAGAGCAATTCAGACTAGAATCTATTGCGGATGGTAAAGCACACGCTCAGAGAGTAGCAGCAGAAGCAGAGCGTTATGAGCTTGAGCAACGCGCACACGGTAACAAAGCTTTGAACAAATCGCTTACTAATAACATTCTCAAGCTTAAGGCTTTAGAAGTTCAGCAAGTAGAAGCCGGCAATGGCTGGAACGGTCAATTACCTAATGACTTCTCACCTGTATATGGTGACGGCAACGGTAGCTCAGCACCATTCTTGTTAAAGAACCTTAAGTAACGTCCAGGTTAGCTAATAAGTTATCTCAACGAGAGAGTAAGTAGCTGATAATCCCCGTCAACAACGTTGATGGGGATTTTTATATTTGAATAACAATTACCAATGATGCATGAGAGCATTGAAGATACCGATAATTGTGAACCTGTCGTCAATGCCATTCAGCTTGGACAGATAGACAAAGCCTTACCCTCAACTTCGTCAACTTCGTTTAGTCGTTTAGTCGTTTTGATGTCAACGGAAACTCAAGTGCTTATGGGCGCAGCTTTTGATGGTTGTCATGTTGATGACAACTATAGCTAAGCGTAAGTTACGCTATGAGGTGATAGAGAAGTATGTGGAAAACGACAGGACTATTTCAATGCCTTCTATCTTAAAGCTTAGAAGCCAAACCCTAGTTTACCTTCTTGCCGGGAAACAAAACTCGTGTTATATCAAGAACCAAAGGGCGAAATGAAAGGTTTCAATACTTCTTTGATTGAGCCTGTTAAGTACCACTAAGATTCAAGCAGTAATGCTTATCCGAACAGCATTAAGTTTATGGCTAGTCTGTATTATCTATTGCTAATCGCTTTATTTCATTGCCCGTTTATTTTTATCTAGTTTGCTATAACAAAGGATTTGTTCATGAAATTTCTAGAGTTAAAAGTACCACCCGTAGCGCTCTTCTTTGTCTTATTGGCACTTTCGTATGTTGTATCAATTGCGTTTACCGTGCTTTCAATTCAATCACCAGTTCGGTTTGAAGTGTTGATTGGTTCAATTCTAGTTAGCGGCTGGATAGGTATTGCGGGAGTTGTTGAATTCAAAAAGAAGAAGACCACGGTGAATCCAGTTAAACCAGAGAACGCTTCTTCAGTGGTGGATAGTGGTATATTTGCTTACACGAGAAATCCAATGTATTTAGGGTTGTTCTTGCTGCTATTAGGCGTTGGCTACTATCTACAGAATACTGGCAGTATTGCGGTCAGCTTCTTATTTGTGCTTTATATGAACCGATTTCAAATTCAGCCAGAAGAAAGGGTGCTAGAAGATTTATTTGGTGCGAGCTATGTGGATTATAAGCAGCGTGTGCGCCGTTGGGTCTAAATGCAATGCACAGTAGGCTGATGGGCTAGTACCTATTTCTCCCTGATTAGTTGAACTAGATTATTTGTAGCAGACAAGAAAAAGCCCGATAATTTTCATGATTATCGGGGCTTTAATGTTTATTCGTTGTATTACGCTGCAGCAGCAAATTGAGCTAGGAACATGTCTTTACGTTCATTGAAACGATTTACTAGGTCATCGACCGCTTCTTGGCTGTATGGCTTGAGGCCACTTGCAACCATGCGCTTAATACCTTTACCTACTACTTCACCGTCTTCTTTAAAATCGAAGTTTAGTGTGACAGTGCCACGCTTTCCTTCGACATCAAAAGTTGCGCCAGAGAAAGACACTTCTGGATGAGATAGGTCTAAGCGAGAAAACTCAACTTCCATGCTTTCGTAGATAACTAGAGGGCGTTGGCAGTTGATCATCATTTGTTGCTCTTCCATAAGAGGAACCATGATGTGTGGGAAGTTCATACCAGAGAACTGAACGTAGTTTGTTACAACGTGCTCGATAAACTCTTGGTTGTGGCTACGTTCACCTTCACACGTCATGTGTAGGTATTCTTTGCCATTTGCGTCTACTAGAGCGCTTTCTTTATCACACTTATTTTCTACATTAAGTGCAACACCGTCGTTTACCATTCC
>NZ_JAKJSW010000325.1:0-3218 GCF_050337375.1 Vibrio makurazakiensis
CTCTTTAATAAAGCGATGGTAATACATTAATACAGCTGGAATAACGCCCGCAGCACCATTGGTTGGTGATGTCACCACTTGGCCGCCGGCAGCATTTTCTTCACTTACAGCAAACGCAAATAGGTTGATCCAATCCATGATTTCCATTGGGTCATTTTCAATCACTGCGTTTGATTCTAGTTTTTTCAATAGCGCAGGCGCACGACGTGTGACGTTGAGTCCGCCATCTAAAATACCTTCAGTATCAAAACCACGCTGCATGCAAAGTGACATGACTTTCCAGATTTGCTCTGCTTTTTGGTCGATAATATCCATATCCTGGAACGACACTTCGTTACGTAACACTAAACCACCAAGGCTCAAACCTTGCTCTTCTGCTTTTTCTAAAAACTCATCAGCAGAAGAGAATGGGAACTCTACTTCTACTTTTTTAGCGCTGCTGCCGTTTTTCAACTCATCTTCAGTCGCAATGAAACCACCACCAATTGAGTAGTATGTCTCGATAGCCAGTTGCGTCCCGCTAGCATCAAAAGCTGAGATAGTCATACCATTTTCATGCAGTGGCAAATTGGTGCTGTGGAATAACAGGTCTGTTTCAGTATCGAAATCGATATTCTTAGCGCTTGCGAGATTTAAGCACTTATCTTCAATGGCTTTCTTCATCGCTAAGTTAGCACTAGTGATTTTGATGGTATCTGGCTTATTACCCAATAGACCTAAGATAGTCGCTCTATCTGTGTGGTGACCTCGACCAGTCAAAGATAGAGACCCGTACAAGTCTATTTGAACCCGAGTGACGTCATCTAGCATAGGTTCAATTAATTGCGTGAAGTTGAAACCCGCGATCATCGGGCCATTGGTATGGGAACTGGATGGCCCAACCCCAATTTTGTAGATATCAAAGATAGACAGCATAATAACTTCCTGTGAAGACTTGGCTCGATGTTACGAGCTCTTATGTCAAATTGAATCGTCGGTTAGACTTCAAGTGTGTGGCTTACAGCTACTAATTGGTCGCATATAGTCATTCCCATCTTTTGCGGGTTATGTACTAATAATAGCGCACTCCGGTTAACACTAAATGAGTCGATTTTGAGCATAAATGCGACACACATAATACGAAGTGGCTTAAAACTACTTTTGTTAATTGGGA
This sequence comes from Vibrio makurazakiensis, assembly GCF_050337375.1. Lineage (NCBI taxonomy): Bacteria > Pseudomonadati > Pseudomonadota > Gammaproteobacteria > Vibrionales > Vibrionaceae > Vibrio > Vibrio makurazakiensis. The sequence continues at coordinate 1,154 of NZ_JAKJSW010000325.1, forward strand.
ATGTATACATAATTCACTCTTTACCGTTATTAAAACGAGACTTGTGCATAAAATGACCATAAATCACGTTGTAATTGTGCTAGGAAAGCGCTTAAACAGAAATTTATTGACCAAAGAGGGGCGTAGCCGAGTTCAAGCTTTAGTGAGTTATTTGAACGCGAATGCCTGTCAACAGATGGCTGTTGCGTTCTGTGGCGGGGTAACTTCTGGGCAAAGTGTTTCTGAAGCGCAAGTTATGCATAATTATTTCCAGCAGCTTAAGAAAGAAAGCGGACAAACTTTTGATGTTGGTGCTGTACTACTTGAGCAACACTCAACCAATACGGTTGAGAATATTCAAAACCTCGCACACGAAATGATTGAAAGCGCGCTATTTCAACGAGGTCAAAACGTTAAAGTCACCTTTGTTTCAAATGACTATCACTTGCAGCGTATTTTTGAAATACAAGAACTGATGGATGCTCAGGGGTTACTTAAAGTTCTGAACGATAAATGTATGGCACTGGGCGTTCATTTGAAAATTGCTCCTATGTTGTCGGAACATATCGCGGTTCCATACCCACATAAAAGTGTGCAGGGCGAGCTATTTTTGCTTACAGACGAGCTGACAACCTACCGAGTGTATTTGGAAGGTGTTCTTGCTGGCGTGTTTGGTATGAATTTAGAGGAGGTGCGACAGAAGCCTAGCGCGATTGCTTTAGACTCGTTATACCGAATACAACAGTTGCTCGTAGATTCAACCGAGTTTGAACTCGTGACGTGCTTGCTCCCTGTATTAGAGAGTTGTATCCACAATACTCCAACTCATGCTGAGGAAGAGGCAGTTAGAAGCTACCTCGCATTACTGGATACTAACCTGACGTTATTGAATCGCTACTTAGATCCTGAAGTGGAACAGGCTCAGCGCTGGTGGCGATAAGTGGATATCCTTTATCTATCGCCGTTTTTATCGAGTATTACTTTTTCTTGGTTAACCCAATAACAGTTTTTAGGCCTGCGAAAGCAATCAAGCAGTACGCTAAAAGCTCTGTGCCTTCTTCTGCAATGTTTTTTACATCACGAATGTAATGTTCACCCATCACGCTTTGCCAAAAACTACCCATGCCGAATAAGCGTGAAAATACCAACAGCAGCATTACGCCAGTTACGAGCAGGTTCATGTGAGGGGAAGCCAGAATTAGGGCAAGTTGATCTATAGTGCGTTTACCATTTTTGAAGGCATAAAAAATAGCACTTCCCGCCACAAGAATAGCTGGATAGACCCAAGCACCATGTACGATCGAGTCGAACAAATGATCCAATTCACGAATGAATAGAACAGCAAAAAATGCACTAATAAGCATTGCAGCGTGTTTTACTTCGCTCTTTTCTCTTGCTAGGTAAAGAAAAGATATTGATGTCACCATGAGTAAAAGTTGCTGTAAAACTTCAGTTGCCGAGAGCTCTCCAATTTGACCGTTTAGTAAGACAAAATCGACACGGATTGCCAAGTTAACGATTATACCGATTGCTAACACAACCAGCGCTGTTTGGCAGCGTTTGTAAATAACTTGAGAAGTTGACTGCGATAAGCTGAACTCAGGGAGCTCCAGAGACATGTCGCTTGATTCTGTAGTCTTATAGTGATCTTTCATAATGGTTCAATATGTAAAAGTTTGTAACGGGTGGGCATTTTAGCTTCGGTCTGGTGAGTAATGTCAGGGTTTTGTTAGAATAAAACGGTGTTCAATTGATGGCGGTACGGTAAACTGCTGCTTGAATAAGCGAGCAGTTTACAAAATTCGTATGGTTATCATATAGGTGTGAATGAAATAGGAAGGTAGAAAAGCGGTTTAGCTTTCTTCTTTTTCTTTGTGGTTTTTATTGAAATATTCCCACTGCTCAACACGTTCTTCTTCAGAAAGTACACAGTAGGTTACGCGTTTTTCATTTTCGGTTACGGTTTCAAGCGCTCCACTTTGCTGAACACAGTACACTGCGGCTGGGTTTGCCATCATGACGACTTTTTTCGTTTCTCCATCAACTTCCTGAGTGGGTTCACTGGCACACCCAACAAGTACGATAG
>NZ_JAKJSW010000326.1:0-3203 GCF_050337375.1 Vibrio makurazakiensis
GCGATGTTGTTGATGCTGATTCGAGTACAAAATGAAACCAATGAAGAAATTGCAGGCTTCGTTAAGGCATTTCAATCGCGCATGCCCGATCTAGGCGCTGATATTGACTGGCCTTGCTATGCAGGTAAGCGTAATGATAAGAGCAGTGGTAAGCCTTGGAATCTGTTGGCAGCCAAAATTTTGGCAGATAAAGGCTATAAGGTTTTGATGCATGGTTATATGGACAAACCCAGTGGTCGTGAGCATGTCGAAAGCTATTTAGATCGTGTTTCTGTACGTAGTGCTGATTCGGCAGAGCATGCGAAACAGATTCTTGAACAAGATGGTATTGCGTATTTACCTTTAGCGAACTTTGCACCAGAAGCAAAGACGATGATTGGCTGGAAAGCTCGTTATGGTTTACGAACGCCAATCAACACTGTGGTCAGAGCGCTTAACCCTGGAGGAGGGCGAATTGGATTGCGTGGAAGCTTTCACCCTGGTTTCCCTCAGTTACACGCAGAGGTTGAACATGTAATTGGCGACAAGTCTCATTCTGTTATTTCCTTTAAGGGACAATCGGGTGRATCTGAATATAACCCGAAAGTTAGCCAAACCGTGTGGATGAGCACTCCAGAAAAGGTTGAATCCTTTTATTGGGAAGCGACGATGCTAGCGCCGTTACCTTTACCTAAGGCTTGTGTACTAGACACTCCAGAAGATGAGATGGAGTTAATGGCAAATAGTGTTGTAGATAGCATGACTGCGGTTCTTTTTGCGGAAACACATGATAAAGATATCGCGTATACCAAAGCTGTAGGTTTATGGACAGAGTATTGCTCTAACTAGCGGTTAGTTAGGTTGTTCGTGACTGTCTTGTTAAGGTTACCAGTTAAGAAAGGTCAGCGATTAAGCTGACCTTTTTGTAATTTACGATGTATCCCTAAATTTTAAGACGCTCACTCATGACTACAATGATGAGACTAAAACTTCAGTGTCTTTAAAGGCTAACTTTTCAATATTGAACAGCATGTCTTTTCCTGTATTTGGACAGGTCACAAATACATACATGGATGGGTGATTATCGATAACACATTCGTCGTATTTGTTGTCGATAACATACGTATCGTTACCACCTAGGCCATTAATCGTATTTGGCTGGCTGTTACCCTCTAAAATATTATCTTCGTTGTTAGCAAATAAGCTAATCGCTTTATCACCAATTATTTTCGCGTTTAAGTAATATTGCGACTTGTAGGTATAAGCTTCTATTGGTGGAGTTACTTGGTAGGTATTCATTACGAAACGCGCATCTGTCCCTTTCTTTCGATGATAATCAGCTACGCCATTTGAATCTATTCTCACTGTATTTTGAATCATGTTGTGAAACATACCAGTGACGAACTCTAGGCCTGCATCATCGTTAATGCCGTTGTTACCGTTTTTCATTTTTTCTCGGCTTGTTAATTTATAACCATCCAGCCCTTCGGTCTTGTGCTGCCACATTCCCATATAGGCTTCGAATACAGATGCTAAATATTCATGAGAATAGCTCTGGCCTATTTCTGGGTTTTTATCATCACCTTCCCAGTCCTTCCAGCTATTTTCAGTTGGGTTCCATGCAACGACACTACCGTTCTTTTTGTCTGTGTACTGACGAAAGGCTTCCGCACGGACTTGTTCTTGGTACGCTTTCGTTGAGTTGTTTGGTGCTATTCCTTGCGCTTGAATTAAGTGAAGGATTTCTTCGAATGCAGCATCACGATCTGCTTCATCGCCATCCCCATTTTTCCCTAAAGATTGACACGTACTTGGTATGTCAAAGTTGCTCATGTAATGACAGTCACCAACGACAGTTAGTTCTCTGTAATATAAACCTTGGCTGTTAAGTATCCACTTTGGGAATCCGGCAACGAGCGGTAGTTGTGTATAGAATGCGTCTATTATCTGTTCTTGATCTGGTTCCGAGAGTTTGGAAAAATCACGAGTGAAAGCTTTCAATTCAGAAGTATTGATACTTGCAGGGTCTGATACATTCGCCCCATCCACTAAATTACGTAATACGTTCAACTTAATGGCGTTGGCTGCAAATAACCCTGTCAATAATTCCGCATTTTCCTTTTCGGTGCTAGTCAGCATCAATGTTGCTTCTCGCGAGGCAAGTTTTTGTGCGATAGATGCCTTATTAGATCCGTAGGTTGAATTCAGTTTGTTGGTGAGCAAGTGAGATATAATGTTTACAGCGCGAATCACTTTTTCACCATTCGCATTATCATCAGTCGCTAAAATTCGAATCTTTTTTTCTGTGTTAGATGAGTGTGACTTCGTATCGCTTATTAGTGTTAGCTCAACATATTGTGTAAACCCCACGTCTTTCGCGGACTGCATTTCGCTTGGAAATGTTGTTAGCACTTCACCATTGAAAGCGATATTTTGGCCTTGAGCGTAGTTTTTGACATCTACAGTAACCCCGGAACCTGTTCCAGAACCAGTACTCGATGCACCATGTGAGTCGCTTCCACAGCCCGATAAGCTCAAGGCAAGTATTGGCATTGCCCATATTAAAACTCGAAACATAGTATTCACACTCAAAATTTAGAAAGGAATTTGGCAATTAATTTTCAATTGCGATTAATTACATCCTTGTAAAGTCGTTAAGCTAGTTGCTTTTCTATACCCATCCCTTGGGTTAAAGAATGATATCTATTCGGTTTTTTCTGTCTAGATGGCAATATTCTGTCTTTGGAAATGTAAGTCCATTTGTAAATCAATTCTTCGAATTGTAAGAGGTTAGATTGACCTAGGTTGTTGATGTGTATGGTTTTTGTTGGGGTGGGTTTGAGTGGGGTCGAATCGGATCTAGTTTTGTAATCGTTCGTAAGTGAGGGAGTGAGTACATAGGTCGTAAGGGAGGCACAACATACTATGCAGAACATATTGTGGACTCCCTATATTAGGTGAGACTAAGCGCTGATGCTGAGTAAAATATACGATTATTGAGACGCTAGGACGGATTCCCCTGAATGAAATAACCGAAATCGACTTCCTGCGTCTTTTGAAATTTGGCGAGCTTAATATTTAGGTTTTTCTCTGCCGCCACGTTAATCGCGAGGCTAGACATAGCTTCAATATCTTCAATTAAATGAGCAGCTATGTCTAGCCTCGCGATTAACGTGGCGGCAGAGAAAAACCTAAATATTAAGCTCGCCAAATTTCAAAAGACG
>NZ_JAKJSW010000327.1:0-3190 GCF_050337375.1 Vibrio makurazakiensis
AATTAATATCTGTTGTCATATATCGCTCGGCATTCCGGTAGATAACTGCATCTATAAAAACAATATGGCTCATCACTAAATCTGATAGGCATCTCGCTCTGCTAGTTTTACATACCACTCGTAAATTTTGGGATAAACGTCTTCAATATCAAGAAACAGTACATTTTGAATAAATTGAATAAATACAAACCCAGTAATATCAACAACCGTATATCGGTCACCAGCAACGTACTCAGATTCAGACAGCCTATCTTCTAACACGGTAAGAAAGTCTTTTACTCTTTGCTTAGATTCGTAGCCCCACTCTGCAACGCATACTTCCCTGTCACTATAAACTGCGCTGATATTTCGGAAAGCTTGAAATGCTGTATGCAGACCTTGAAACTCAACCACACGATGCCACATTTCTACTTTCGCTCTCTCAAGGGGGCTGTTGCCAAATAAATTAAGCTCATTAGACGTTAATTCATCAAGGTAGCGACATATCGCGACAGTTTCACAGATAGAACCACCATTATCTAACGCTAAGACAGGAACTTTGCCATTTACACTGATCGCTTGATATGCAGGCGTAAGGTTTTCGCCCTTGCGTACATTCACCTGCACCGTTTCTAACTCTAGTCCTAATTCTTTCAGAAAGATCGAGACACGACGGCTACTCGGTGAAGGCTTGAACTCAAACAGTTTCATTAGATAACCATAAACTTTGAAGTAAAAGGTAAAGTTAGTCGTTAAGGAAACAATAATCTAAATTCATACAAACAAACTGTGAACTAGACACATACGAAAATGGCGTAGGACAAGCCTACGCCATTTAAAATTTAAACAACTGTTAAATAAGAGCTTAAGCAAAGAATTCATTGCAAATAGCACCCTCTTTGGTGATCAAAAACTAGATAGATCGACCAATTGCTTAGTGTACTCGTGAGTGGGGTTCCTGAATAACTGCTGTGTATTGCCCTGTTCAACTACCTCACCTGCTTTCATCACTATGGTGTAATGGCACAAAGATTTCACTACATTCAAATCATGACTGATAAACAGATAAGTGAGCCCATATTTTTCTTGTAGTGATTTTAGCAATTCCAATACTTGGGCTTGTACCGTCCTATCTAACGATGAAGTCGGCTCATCGAGTAATATAAACTCAGGTTTAAGAATAAGCGCCCGTGCAACAGCTATTCGCTGTCTTTGCCCACCAGAGAACTCATTAGGGTAACGGTGGCGTGTTTCTGGATCTAAATCGACTTCTTTCATTACATTGCAAATAAGTGAGTCTAACTCTTCTTCTGCAAGGTCTTTGTGAACTCTTAACCCCTCGCCAATCACCTGAGCGACCGACATTCTTGGGTTTAGAGCTGAAAATGGGTCTTGAAATACGACTTGCATGCGGCTTCGATAAGGCAACATTGCTTTACGGTCCAAACCTTGCAGTTCGTTACCTTGATACTGAATTGAACCTTCACTATTCACCAGTTTTAAAATCGCCATACCAGTTGTCGACTTTCCGGATCCACTTTCACCCACCAGCCCAATAGAGTGACCTTTCTTTAAAGTGAATTTCATGTCCGTAACAGCTTTGACATGAGCAATTGTTTTTTTGAATAACCCGCCGGTAATCGGAAACCACACCTTCAACTGATTGACTTTAAGCAAGCTTTCGCTCGCTTCACTCACAGGTACAGGGCTTCCTTTGGGATCAGAATCTAGTAGCTTTTGAGTATAAGGATGGCTAGGTTGATCGAACACAGAGCTGCATTCTCCTGTTTCAACCAACTCACCATCTTTCATTACTGCAACTCTGTCTGCAATTCTGCGAACGATACTCAGATCATGAGTAATGAATAGCATCGCCATGCCTAACTCTTGCTGAAGATCTTTTAACAAATCCAAGATTTGAGCTTGCACAGAAACATCCAAAGCGGTGGTAGGTTCATCAGCAATAAGCAGCTCCGGTTCATTGATAAGAGCCATAGCAATCATCACACGCTGTCTTTCTCCACCAGAGAGTTCATGTGGATAAGCAGTTATTTTTTGCTGCGGGTTACGAATGCCGACTTTCTCTAGCCATTCAATCGCTAAAGATTGAGCTTTATTGGTTCGCATTCCTCTGTGAACAGTCAGTATCTCAACTAATTGTTTTCCAACCTTATGTAACGGGTTGAGCGAAACCATAGGTTCTTGAAAAATCATCCCAATTTTTCCGCCTCGGATACCACGCAATTGTCTTTCAGAACAATTTAAAATATCCAAACCATCGAACATTATCTTTCCGTTCAAATAATGCGATGAACCTTTAGGAAGCAATTTTAAAATTGAATTGGCAGTCACTGATTTTCCAGAACCACTTTCACCAACCAAAGCTAAGGTTTCCCCTTTCTTTATACTCAGCGAAACCTTTGAGGTAACTTGTTCTATAGCCTTACTTCTACCAAACCCCACAGACAGTTCATCAATTGTTAGAATTGTCATATCAGCAGGCTTCATCGTAGTTGAGTTCATAGTAATACTCGTAATATCTGTCATGGCTTACCTTAACGCTGCTGGTGTGGGTCAAATGCGTCACGTACCGCTTCACCCACAAATACGAGCAAAGTGAGCATAAGAGAAAGCACGACGAATGCAGAGATGCCAAGCCACGGAGCTTGTAAGTTTGCTTTACCTTGTGCGAGAAGCTCACCTAATGAAGGTGAACCGGCTGGCAAACCAAAGCCAAGGAAATCGAGCGACGTTAAAGTTGTAACCGAACCTGAGAGTATAAAAGGCATCATAGTTAATGAAGCGACCATAGCGTTGGGTAACATGTGTCTCAACATAATGCGTTTATCATCTACCCCCATCGCTTGCGCGGCCTTTACATAATCAAAATTACGACAGCGTAAAAACTCAGCACGTACAATTCCGACTAAACTCATCCAACTGAACAGCACCATAATACCAAGCAACCACCAAAAGTTAGGCTCAATAAAGCTCGATAATATGATCAATWGAAATAACGTTGGCATTCCAGACCATACTTCAATGAAACGCTGCCCCAGCAAGTCTAACCAGCCTCCGTAATAGCCTTGCGTCGCCCCAACAACAACGCCTATCACACTAGACACAATCGTTAAAACAAAACCAAATAGCACTGAGATACGAAAGCCATAAATGATCCTAGAAAGTACATCTCGCCCTTTATCATCTGTAC
>NZ_JAKJSW010000328.1:0-3178 GCF_050337375.1 Vibrio makurazakiensis
TTTATTATGAGTACCGTTTAACGTGCGTATTGTTCTTTATATCTTAAGTATTGCCTTCCCCTCTATTAGCATTGCGGRCATGGACAGCAAACATCAGTTTGATATCAGTTTCAGCTCGGAGCGAATAGATAAAGATGGAGTTCATGGTGAGCGCTTTCGCCTGCCGAATTCAGAGAAAGAGCTTGTAGACTATGTGCTTCCATATGCGCTGGGCTATGGATACTTTCCAAGCGCGTTCTGGGGAGTAGAAGCTAGGTACTCGATTGCACAAGATCAAATTACCAGCGACGCTTTTGATTCAGCAGTCCAACTAGACTCCTTACAACTTGGTATTGTGGTAAGACAGCCGTATAGAAATTTTCTTTTTTATACAAAAACTGGAATCAATTATTACGAAGGGTACGAATTTGTCTTAGATAAAGTCGACTTTTCAGTTAACCAAGGGAAATTTTACGGTGTACGCCCTTACATTGGCATCGGCGTAAGTGCATTTTATCCGGTATTTAACTGGGGCCACGAAATTGAGATTGGTGGCGGATATACTTACAAAACATTTGAACGTGGCTATTCCATCAGCTCTTTAACCGCGACTATTGGTTACCACTTTTTCTAGGCGACAAAAAAAGAGCATTAAACAATGTTTAATGCTCTTAGAATAAAAAGCTTACGAAGGGGTTACTTCTTTACGCCTTCAACGTGTAATTCCATATCCACGTAGCTTGATGCACCCATTACTGCGATATCAAAATCAGCTAGCTCAAGGCGCGTTGTACCGTTGAAACCAGCACGCTCACCGCCCCACGGGTCTTGGCCTGCGCCAATAAACTCTGCTTCGATAGTAATCGGCTTAGTGACACCATGAAGTGTTAGATCACCCATAACATCTAGTTTGCCATCGCCTTTATCGACAACTTTGGTGCTGCTAAACGTTGCTTCAGAAAACTTACTTGCGTCAATGAAGTCACCGCTACGGATATGCTTATCACGCTCAGCGTGGTTCGAGTCTAGGCTACGAGTATCTACCGTAACATTCACTTTAGAAGCTGTAACATTGCCTTCATCAAATGAGAAATCACCAGAGAATTTGTTAAAGCGGCCTTTAATAAAGCTATAACCAAGGTGGCTAACTTTAAAGTTGATTGATGCGTGTGCACCTTTTGTATCAATGACATAATCAGCTGCATTTGCTGCGAAAGGCATCGCCATAGCGAAAGCTAATCCTGTAGCAATAATTGATTTCTTCATTTTGWAACTCCTATCATTTTTCGTAGCGTATCGTCTTTATCGATAATGTGATGTTTAATTGCAGCTAATGCATGGACTGAAGCCATTAGGATCAAAACCCAAGCTGCATAGTAGTGAATAGTACCTGCGATATCTGATTGATTTTCAAATAGCTCGCCAGCACTTGGAACTGTAAACCACGTAAATACTTCTATTCCTCGATCATCGGAAGTAGAAATTAGATACCCAGATACAAACAACGTGAACATTGTTAGGTACATCAAACCATGAATGACTTTAGCGGCAACTACCTCATAAGGTTTGCCTTCTGTTTTAGGTGACGCCGTCACATGCTTCCAAACAATTCGAGCGACAGTGACAAGGGCTAATAGAATACCTATAGAGCGATGCCAATCTGGAGCTGTTTTGTACCACTCGCTGTAATAAGTCAGGTCAACCATCCATAAGCCAACACCAAATAAACCAAAAATGGTCAGTGCAGAAAGCCAGTGGATTGCTCTTGAAACAGCGTTGTAGTTTTTTACATTCGTCTTCATCGTAAAACCGTAATTAAAATGCAAATAAGAATTAATGTTATATTTGCAAATGTACCTTAGCTCGTGTTGTTGTTATACAGTATTTACCAAGCTTTACACTTTCGTAACCCTGCGAACTTAATCAAGTCATTCAAAATATTCGAACAAGATTACTTTTCTTCTGTAACGATTAGATTTCTACAATCTTTTCAATCTCATACAACTCATCGCTGATATCGAGCATCTTACGTTCCATCACCTGCTGAGCGTCAGAAATACCCTTGTTATAGTAAACAGCGCCAAATTTTTTGCTTATGAAGTCAACTAAGAAATCAGCATCAAACTGACCGACTTCCACATCTAACTCATCTTGTAGATAGGTCTGAAGCGCTTCGGTCATCGTTTGTTTCTGTTTTTTATCCAGTTCAATTGTCATCGTAAATCGTCCATTAGAATGGTTATTTTTAATTGATCTTGTCTCATAGTCACCACTAATTCATTAATAGATAATGAAAAAGTACATTTTTGATGCTCAGATCAATAACTCGATACTTTGCCCTATGACTTTTGCAATTGCTTACCTATGATAAGCAGTCTTACCCGCTTGATAACCATGCATAAGGATATTCGTTGTTATTGGACTTAGTGATACATAACATCAATCACTTTCAAGATGATTGTCTAAAGATGTGTGAACGAAATTACCCTGCAGTTCATAACCATGGTATTAGTGAGCACCACATCGGCAAAGCTTTTGCTCGCCGAATGGAAAATACTTTCAAAGCCTTTAGTCATCCTTGTGTCATCCATCCTTTGGAAACCGTCGAATCGACAGACTTGCCGAATAACTTCCGAGTAACATCAGACAGCGGAACCATTTGGGTAATGACACATCACATGGTTAGTGCGGGCAAAACCTGCCGAAAAAAACTGCTCTCCAGTATCCACGAATGGCAATCTGAATATGGATACTCCATTCAGCCGAATGATCTTCTTATTCTTATCTGTGATCATTGGATTGGTCGAAGTAAAAATAGCCGTGAATTATTACACTGGTGGATGGGAGAACTTCCCGACGAAATAAATGAATATAGCGAACAAGGCATTACTTTATATAAGAGTGAGTCCCAGTTAGCCAATTCATTATCTGAAGGGTTTAATATTAGCCCATGCTATATAAAATTTGCTCACCCTTTAAAACGTTCAACAAATAAACAGCTTATTAGAAAATACATTCAATTATATGCTGTTTTACAATGGTGATATCGAACGCAAAATATCACACAAGTTTTGAGGTTTTTCATTAATTCCATAATGTTAACTGGCTCTATTTTATTCCTTTAATATACAACTCAGTGGGTGTCACCCCGACCCCACAAACAGCCAAAGCGCGATTGCACCTCATTAAGCACCTAGGT
>NZ_JAKJSW010000329.1:0-4728 GCF_050337375.1 Vibrio makurazakiensis
CTACGATACTCTACGAATTCTACTTCAAAGCCTGCAGGGTCAACAAAATAGACATTTCTACGGTAAGTTTCTTCTATGCCTGGGTTTACGATTGAGAAACCAGCTTGCGTTAACCTTTCAATAACCGCTTCAATATTATGAGTCACATACGCAAAGTGCGCCAAACCAACACTGTGCCCAGCTAGATTGCGATTTTCTCCCTCACCATGATCACTCATAGCGATATATTGATACTCATCCCCAAAATGTAACCAGTTGCGAGCCTTACCAGACCATTCCCCTTGACCTTCATCTCGCACATACCAATGAGGAAATGCTGCCTGATAAAATTTAAGCATTTCGGGAATATCTTTTACTACCAAATTTACGTGTTCAAGTTGAATCATACCTATCTCCTTAGTTCTTATTCACTTTGCTACTTCTTTGTAGCCGATGCAGACAGGATAAAACCTCAAGCTAACTTGAGGTAAAGTGTTTATTTGGATTATTTTTAATTAATTAGGAAGTTGGCTAGAAGAGTAAGAATTTAACTTGAGGATCCGAGTGACACAGCGCTAACACTCTGTCATGAAATCAGAAATAACAGTTTGGCCTTGGTTTATATACTAGTTTTGTTTGAGTTAAGCCAATGAATAGCACTCAATAGGATATTTATTTCAGAGTAATACATTCACCGCCTTCTCTACTTTAATTAACCGTTTATACCTTAATGACAGTACAAGAGATCGCGGGCCTTAACGACTTTCTATGAATTCCGCTATAACGTCCTGTTAGGGCAATATAATAGTCTTTGGTTAAAAGAAGCTCTAACGCCTGCTCTTTAGTTTCAACATATACTTTATTACACTGATGTTGAGGTCGACTCCCTGGCTTTCTTCCCTTTATTTTCGCTAATTCGTAGTAACCATTTTTATTCGGTTCACAACGAAATACCGCGTCATTTCCATAGATACTTCCCTTGGCGATTATATCAATAATCATACGAACTCCGAATAGCAATAAAAAAGCCACACTTAAAATGCTAAGTGTGGCGAAAGACCTAGAAAATGCAGTGAACAAAATTAGGCAAATAAAGAGAGTGATAGCCAACCGCCGAATGGTGGTTGGCTATTAAGTTTAGAAGCTGTAGTAAACGCCAGTTACAACAGTCATTGAGTCATCAGTTGCCCAATCAGCATCACCTTGTTGGTATTCAGCAAACGCCGTGATGTTGCTAGCAACTGAATAATCAGCGCCGATAACCCAGTTTGAAGTGTCACCGTAAGTGTTTGTTGCTGTGTTATCTACAGAAGCAATTGCGTAAGTCGTGTAGATACGAGCATCATTAATTTGGTATGCAGCTGCTAGACCAATAGTGTTACCTTCTACTAATTCGTATGATGTCTTTTCGTTCCAATCATTTGGATTAGTAGTTGTTCCTGTAGTTTTGTAAAAACCAAAACCGTCAGCGCCTTTAAACTCAGCGTAAGTTGCAGCTAGGTAAAGACCTTCAATTTGAGCAGAAGCTGATACGCCGTATAGTTCGTAATCTTCGTCTGAGTCTGTTTCACCTTGAATGAAAGAAGCACCAACTGAGAACATGTCATTTGCGTAGTCTGCAGAGAAACCGTAAGTTGAGTCTAGGTTGTTCTCATTAGTTGTGTTGATATCAGCAACAAACGTCATTGGGCCAAATTTAGTTTTAGCTACAATGCCATTACCTTTAGACTCACGGTGGTTACCACCAGCAGAGCCCATGTAGTTACCTTCGTTTGTGATATCGTCTTTTTGAATTGCATCAGCAGATTCTGCTACATCACCAACTTCACCAACTGCAACACCCCAAGTGTCTGTTTTCACACCAACATGAACGTCATCAAAGTTAGCTGCTGTATCAGTATCACCGTAGTAAGAACCAGCTTCAATTTCGAATGAAGCAAAACCAGTAAGTTGGTCATTAAGCTTTTGTTCTGCATCCATTTGAACTTTTGCCCAAACGTTGATATCTGCGTCAGATTCCTTACCATTAATATCTGTTGTCGCTAGGTAAGCATCAACTTCACCTTTCATAGAAACGTTCGTTGTGTCTGTAGAGTAAATTTCACCAGCGATTGCTGTTGATGCTGTTGATGCGATTAAAAGTGCTAAGATTGTCTTTTTCATAATGGCCACTACTTCCTAAGAGTTGAACTTACTTTGTCGCTTGTGCGACTTCGAATGTGGGGCCATTTTGTCGAAATAACTTTGCAGTAAATACCGCAATATTACTGCATTTAACCGATTACTTTTTCCTACCGGTGTATTTTATTCTCCTGATGTTTGTTATTTATTCGCACCTTCATATATAAAAAAAACAAACTTACTCGACTTAGGGGTTTCTCTAATTTATTTAGTTGGTAACGACGTTGAATTTCACTAATCGTTATATTCACTTCACTACCTTCTAATAATCGGTAACGCTGGCTTTCGATTAAAACAGACTCATACAAACCACTTTCATATTTAGCTACATCTCTATTCCTTATGGATTTAAATACTCTTAGCCATATTGGAAGTGGTTTGTTTTTATAGAATTTTCTTACATATAAACATGTGAAAATTACGATAAACATCGATAAAACAATCGTAATAACTGTTGTTATATTGGCTTTCAATAATGAGTAGGGTGTGTGGCTAACTTGCCATTTAACCTCTTCTAGAATGATCTTTCGTTCTATATTACTGCTCGTATCCCACCAATATATAGTTTGACTAGGAAAGGTTAATTCACCGGATTCTTGAAGAATGTAGGTTGCCGATTCTACTTTTTGCGAACGATACTCTCCTCTCACCTCTGTATCGCGACTTTTTGCTTGGTGAGGATAAAAAGAAATTCGTTCTCGATTATGTATAGGCTCTTCCAAAATATCAGGGAGTAACATCGCGCTGGTACCTGCTACATATGTGGTAACGACCCGCTTTATCGAATCACCAACTCGCAGCTTATCGTCCCCCTCAACGCCTGTACTAGCACCAGTTCGCTCACTTCTAATCACTTCCCACTCTTCGCTAACATGGGCTTCAGAGCCGGTGATCCACTTATTCGAGGAAACCATACGAGGACTAGGTTTGCTAACTTGAAACGCTAGCGGAGCCGAAGTTAACGACCCTTTCACCTTATTTTTCCCATCTTTCACTTCTAGAGCATTGTTGTTTATGACTAACGCGTCATCCATTTCGATACGATGAATTCGAGTACCCGACGTAAACCAGGTGTCGGTCATCACCTCCAGGTTAACGATAACTTGCTCATTCACTACGAATGGCTGACTCGTTTCGCTTACCCACGACCTAATCTGTACTCGCTCTTCCGCATTGAGTTCAGCTAACGTCTTATCTGCACTATTGTTGGCCATTAAGTCGCCACAAAATATAGCGAGAATGAAAGGTAAGAAAGCGCGAAAGCCATTGCCAAGTATTCTATTCATTAGCCCACTCCGTCATTGTGCCAGTGCCCAATTCATACTGCAAAGAGAACTTAGTCGTTAGAAAAGTAGATAGGTTACTTTCTACACGCTTCATCCACTTTTCATTGGCTTCGGAACTATTGAGGATCTGCTCGGCGGTGTACACCTCTTGGATCAATAGCTCTCGCTCGACTTCTTGTATCACGCCCTCTGAGCTTTTAGGTTTATCGCCCCGCTCCCTGCTACTTTGCTGCTCATTAGAGTTCGATTGGCTTTCGGTAAAGCTATCGATATGTTTGATAATATCGCTCACGAGTTCATAGTTATGTTGTGCTATCGCGTTATTAGGGTAAGTTTCTAAAATCTCTTGATATAGAGACTGTGCCGCAAGGTATTCTTTTTGATGAGCCAACGCAGCTGCTGCACTAAGCTGCGAGTCAATGTCATCACTTCTCATAAAGTATTGTTGTGCAATTTCGTATTCACCTGCTTGGTAATACGCTGTCGCTTTCCAGTTATCATTTTCAAATAGCTCTGCTGCTAGAAAATACTCTTCATCTTGGAACTTCATAAATGCTTGTTGATCTTTACTTAACCACAGATCCACAAACTTAAACTCAGCAGCCGAGGCTGAAGGACTAAACAAGGAGGCGTTAACCACTAATAAACATACACTCCATTGAACAAGCCAGCCTTTGCGAAACCACAACWAATACAAGATGATTACTATCCAAATTAAGGGATAACCTCCATCAAACCAAGGTTCTGATACCCCACCCGACAATTCAGAAAACGCAGCTATTTCACTGATAAGTTGGCCAATATCACGCTCGTCTGATGTAAAGAAGACAWATTCCCCGTTTACTGAATTAGCAAGGTTCGAAAGTTGTTCAGACGCCAAAGGAAAAGGCGTCGGCACATTTTGGTCACCGACCCCGTATATCAAAAGATGGTGAGGCTTTTCGTTAAAATACTTCTGATAATTTGTAGTGGCCTTTTCATTAAGCGCATCAGTTATCAATAACACGGTAGCGGCTTCCGCCAACAATGCCTGTTCTATAGTGGGCAGCGTATATTCAGCGAGTTTTCCTTGTCGCGGCATGATATCGAGTTCAATAGCTTCTAGTAACGGTTTAAAAACCTCAATGTCCTGAGTTAAAGGCATAGCCAAATGTGAGCTACCTGAATACACAACCAAAGCTGTTGTACCGGCATTTCGTCGCTCTAATAACTTCAAGATTTTTTGTTTTGCGTGAAACAAACGACTTGGTGCTATATCGCGTTGTAGCATGGACTCTGATAC
>NZ_JAKJSW010000330.1:0-3161 GCF_050337375.1 Vibrio makurazakiensis
TTACGGTGATTACCCACACGTGATTCCAGTGATTGGTTTCGATATGGGCATTAATGGCGACTTTGACCAGGTTCAATACTACGGCCGCGGCCCTGAAGAGAACTACCAAGACAGCAAGCATGCCAACATGATTGATGTGTACCAATCAACGGTTGCAGACATGTTCGAGAACTATCCGTTCCCGCAAAACAACGGCAACCGCCAGCATGTTCGTTGGGCTGCGCTTTCAAGCCGCGCGGGTAATGGTATTGCGGTAAAACCACAGCAAGAAATCAACTTCAGCGCATGGTTCTACACCAATCAAAACCTGCACCAAGCACAACATACCATTGAGCTAGAGAAGAGCGGTTACATCACGCTGAATCTAGACCACCAAGTGATGGGCTTAGGCTCAAACTCTTGGGGAAGCGAAGTGTTGGATTCTTACCGCGTGTACATGGATGAGTTCCGCTACGGACTAACTCTGATTCCATTCCAAGCAGGCGATTGCGACGCACAACACCTAATCAATCACAACTTTGGTGACGAGTTCTTCACGGCGAATACGCCAGCAACTCAACCACAACAGAACGAGGCATAAACGATGATCGTTTTAGACAACCTAGAGCAATTTAAAGTCGTTTACCGCGACGGTCGTAAATGGCAACGCTGTGTAGAAGCGATTGAAAACATCGGCAACATCAAAGATGGCGTGATGTATTCGATTGGTGACTCACTGGCTTACATGATTGAAGACGGTGTGGCTCGTAACACAGACAACTTCACCGGAAACCGACGTTATTTCGATGTTCATTACTACTTGGAAGGTCGTGAAACCGTTGAGTTTGCAGCTAAGTCTCAACTTGAACAGACCCAAGCTTACAGCGATGAAACCGACCGTGAACACCTACTGGGTAACGGCGAGACTCGCGAGTTGATTGAAGGTCAAGTCGCGATCTTTGATAACAGCAAAGCTTACCGCTTTCACGGTGATAACCGAGTTCGCAAAGTAGTGCTGAAAGTGACTATCGAAGACGGTTACTTCCTAAACAAATAACAATTAGCAGCATGTTAGAGCCTTGCCGTTCAAGGCTCTTCCATCTCTAAAACAACTAAGCTTCAGCTTTCCCCCTACAGGTAGCCGAAAGCAATAACTACTATAATTACGTGATTCATCGGAGGACATTATGTCTGAATCTATGCGCGGTAAGTTAGGCAAGTTTGCCCTACTCTCCATGACATTTGCGGCGGTATTTAACGTTCGTAACATCGTAAACAACAACATCGAATTGGGATTAAGTTCAGCACCCATCTTTTTGCTAGCCACTCTTGTCTACTTCATTCCGTTCGTATTCATTATTGCTGAATTCGTATCTGCAAATAAAAACTCTGAATCAGGTATGTACGACTGGCTTAAAAAACCACTCGGTACTAAAGCCGCTTACCTAGGTTCATTCCTATACTGGTTTGTTAACCTATTTTGGTTCGTATCATTACTACCTAACGTTATTTCATACGCGTCATACGCAATGTTAGGTTATGAATACGCTTTCTCTCCTGTGGTTACCTCTGCAATTTCAATTGCTTTGTTTGCAGCTGCAACGCACATTTCTACTAAAGGCGCGAGCTGGTTAGGTAAGATTGCAGAGATCGTGGCATACGGCGTATTCGCACTGTTCGCTATCTATGTTATAGGTGCAATGATGGCACTGGGTGGCAACCATGAACCAGTAGAGCCAATCACGCTTGAAGCAATGACACCAACAATTAACTGGGCAACACTAGGTATCATGTGCTGGATCTTCCAGGCAGCAGGTGGTGCAGAAACAGCAGCAGCTTACTTAAATGATGTTAAAGGCGGTCATAAGTCTTTCATCAAAGTAATCATCAGTGCAGGTATCGCGATTGGTATCATGTACGCAGTAGGTTCTTTACTAGTAAACGTATTCGTACCACGTGACGAACTGACTTATGCCGGCGGTATGGTTGAAATCTTCACAGGTATGGCGAACTACTTCGACATTTCGCAATCTCTAACGGGTCGCTTCGTTGGTATTATCTTATTCGTTGCTATGTTCGGTTCTATGATGATGTGGACAGCTGCACCAGTTAAAATCCACTTCTCAGAAATCCCACAAGGTGTTTACGGCGAGAAAACAACAGAGCTTAATGAACACGGTGTTCCAGTTCGCGCAGCTTGGTGGCAATTCGCTTTCGTATTCCTAATGCTTGTTGTAAACGGTTTCGGTTCTGAATCTGTACAAGACAKGATGAACACTGCAATCAACCTAACAGCTGGTACAGCAATGTTACCGCCTATCTTCATCATGGTTGCTTACTTCGTATTCCGCCTAAAACATGACGATACGCCACGTGACTTCCGCATGGGTACTCGTATGCAAGGTATGGGTGTGGTATCTGTTCTTATCGGTATCTTTGTTATCAGTATGACAGCATCAGCATTCCCAACAGGTGTTGACCTAATGCAAGCCTTCTTCGTCAACGTATTTATGACGGCTGTATTCTCTGCAATTGCTTGGTGGTGGATCTCTCGCTTTGAAAAGAAGCAAGCAGGCAAAGAAGCTAAATTAGAAACAGCTAAGCAATCGTAACCATAGTTACCATGTGAATTAAACACAGCTGAAATTACATAATTTAAAAGCGCCTTCGTGGCGCTTTTTTTATTGAAGCCAGAAAATTAAAGACGAGATAAAGTTAATAAAAACGCCGTTCCGTCAAGAGCAAACCTCTCATAAAAGTCATTAAGTCTCTAACTAATAACGCATAAAAATCACAAGTAAAACATTAACTAAATTTACCTACCCAACCTCACACATTTGACTAAATTGAGTTAACTTATCGATGCTTAATCTTTAATCTTCTTGTTGAAGAGACAAGCTGCTATGCACAATAAAAACGACAAAAAGCCCCTACAAACCTTAAAAATAGTCGRGTGCAAAACAAGAGCCTCTTTCATGGAAATCTTAGCCAATACGTAGCTTATCAAGTAATAAATTTACTGAACAAACTCACGAAACACTAAGAATCAGTTCATAACTCAATATAAAAATAATAATGGAACTMCCCCTGACTTCATTGGATGGGTGTTTGCCAAACCAACATAACAATAAAACACGGGTTAAAGATTCCCCCTTTAACACCTTGTACCAACTATAATTAAC
>NZ_JAKJSW010000331.1:0-3152 GCF_050337375.1 Vibrio makurazakiensis
GCTTAACATTGACTCTGTTGTTGTGAGTGCAAGTTTTAAGCTATCTGTTGTTTGGTTTAATTTACTCAATAAGCTAGAGCCTAACCACATTGAGTAAAGTACTTTAGCTGCATTTTCTGAGTTTTGTTCAATAATTGAGCCGTCGGCTATTCCCGACTGTATGCAAGTTGCGATAGAGCTAATCACTTGTTCTGCCCCTTTATTTAGTGCCTGCCTCATTGGTTCGGATAAATCTGAAACCTCAGCACTTAGCTTGACGACTAAGCATTTGTGGGCGTTACATTTACCGTCGTCCACTAGCAACCAACGACTAAAATAGGCTGTTAAACGTTCATAGTGATTGCCTTCACTGTGGTTAAAAGCATTATCTAAACGATCAAGGTACTGTTCAAAATAGTCTTTGATCAGTGCCTCACCGAATTGTTCCTTCGATTTGAAGTAGTGATAGAACGAACCTTTGGGAACATCAGCCTCTTTCAATAGCTGAGAAAGACCTACGCTGGTAAAGCCTTTCTCTACGATGAGTTGGTATCCCACGTTTAATATATGTTGGCGTGTGTCGTTTGTTTTCGTATTCATAGAACGGACTATAAATCACATTAGACCAGTCGTCTAGTTAATGTTTATTTTTATTGGGTAGGTACGTTTGCCAGTCTTCTAAACCATAGCGAGCCATAATTCGGGATATCTCACCGTCGCTTTTCAATTTCTGCATTCGTTGGTCGAAAAAAAGCATTATTTCAGCAATTTGGCTCGCTTGATTTGGATTAGGACTAAAGGCCATATAAATAGGTTCGCTAGAAACACAGCCCGCCTCTTTGAATTCGTCCCTCAAACCTAAGTTTTTGAGCGTGAATACGGTTGAGTTATACGTAAACAAAAACGCATTAATACGATGTTTAGAAACCATATTTAGGTTTCGAGTGATAAATTTGTGGTTATATGGAAAAAACTCGAACTGGTCCTTATGCTCGGCGACATAATCATTTAATTCTGCTATCGAAGTGTCATACGCAATCCCAATCTTCATCCCCTTTAGTGATTTTAGTCCTGTGTATTTCCAGTTTGAGCTGCTGGAAGTAAAAAAGCACATGCGTTGAACCCCGATGGGATGCTGCGGATAGAGAAGTTGTGGGGCTTCATTTTTGGCTGGAGAGAGTAAGGCGTGAGACTTTCCGTTGTATACGCCTAATATAGCTCGTGTCCATGGATAAGTTTTTGCTTCTAACTCATAGGGGCTTTCTTTAAATACGATGTCGACGGTGTCCATCACGTAACCATTCAGTTCAAAATCGGTACATAGTTGTGGACACCAATCGATGGCATTTACTTTCAAGGTTGAGCTGTGTGTACTGAACGAGAGTAAACTAAGCCACAAGGAAAAATAGCAAAGTTTACTCATAGAATACCCTTCACATAACAGCCAAGAAGCACTGGTATTTAACTCGTTATGGCTTAAGGATAGTAATTTCAACACCGGTATCAGATGTAAAAGTCACACTGGAAACTTTTTTACGTATGCCTGATAAGGTGCAGCTATTCCCACTACAAGAGTCATTGGCATTGACTGACCAGCTTCCGCTTAACGGTAAGTTACTGGTGACTGTTGCAGTCCAACGTGAACCATTATTTACAGCAAAGCCAGATAGCTCCTCAACGGGAACGACAGAGTCGACCAGTACATCTAAGTTCAAACTGTTCGTTGCCTCACCATCATCAACGGTTAACATAACCGTATATATGCCGTCGTCAGGGAATGAATGATTGATGTTCATTCCTGATCCCGAAGCGTTATCACTTTCGCCTTCAGGAATATAGCCGAAGTCCCACTGATAACTTACGATCCCGTTGTCATCAGTAGAGTCTGAACCGTCGAAATCACAGCTCAAAAGCGTACAATTGAAAGTAAATGACGCTGTTGGCGGGTTGTTAACCGATGGATCGACAAACGTTGGCTTAAATACGGCATTACTAATATCCAGTAGTGGCTCTTTTACGCCATCACCGGAATCATCAACCCAATCAAAGTTGCCGTTTGAGGTTAGAATATTGGCGATATCACTTGTGCCTTTGCTAGCAAGTAAGGCTGCTGCACCAGCAACATGTGGGGCTGCCATAGAAGTTCCGCTAATGCTTTCGTAGCTACCACGTTCTAGTGGGTAAGTGGAATATATACAAACACCTGGTGCGGCGATATCTACAATTGCTCCCCAATTACTGAAATCAGCCAGAGTATCGTCTACATCAGGTCGGCACGTTGGAGAGCCTAAACTGCCGGGCAACCCATCAAAGTCAGCTAATGCGGATACGGTGATCGCTCCGGGTGAGTTAGCAGGAGTAAAGCCAGAAGAATCCATACCACTGTTCCCCGCTGCTACCACAACGGTGACGCCACTCGCGACAGCATTGGCGATCGCAGTATTCATCGCACTACTTGTTCCGGTTCCGCCTAAGCTCATATTAATAACTTCGACTTCGCCTTGTTCTACCACCCAATCGATGCCGGCAATAATTCCGGCCATGGATCCTGAACCTTGTGAGTCAAGAACCTTCACTGCCCATAGTCGGGCGCCGGGAGCGACTCCAACGACACCAAAGGAGTTATCTATCGCTCCAATAGTTCCGGCAACATGAGTTCCGTGATAATGGTCGTCATCACCACCTAAACTGCTGTCACAATTATAGACGCGGCGACGAGGTCCTTTTCCTGTGTAGTAAAGACAATTAGTACCAGATACGACATTTAGATCTGGGTGTTCAGTATCAATCCCTGTGTCTAAAACCGCGACATCGACATCAACGGGTAAGGTATCGGATCCGTCGATCATTAAATCTGAAGTGTTAGCAAAAATTCGCTTTAGACCTGTGGTTATCGGTTGAGCGGCGACAATCGACATTTTTATGTTGGGTTCTATATAGTCGACTCGTTTATCGTTTTTTATTCCATTTAACGCTTGTTCCGGCAGTTCTATAGAAAACCCATTCAGTACTTTTTTGTACATATGCCTTACTGTACCGTTGTTATTTTTTGCTACGTCATTTGCAGTATTCTTGACATCGTATGTCGACTTTAGCACCACTATGTATGAGCTTTTGTCGTTACTTGCAGATACGACAAAAGTAAAGATCAGACACAGTGAAGTGAAAAAAAT
>NZ_JAKJSW010000332.1:0-3150 GCF_050337375.1 Vibrio makurazakiensis
CTCATACGGGCTGCCGAGTTATTAGTTGGATAAATATATARATCTGCCGCGAGTCGCTGAGTTAGCCATTTATCAGTAGTATCACGGAAACTACCAACCATAGTTTCCACCCCAATATTGGCCGACAACGCCAACATAAAGGCCATTGTTGCAACACCACGATAGCTCATGCTTGCCGCAGCATCAGAGAAGAACCATCTTGCTCGTACCCATTTCAATGAATACGAAAGGCTATTGAATAGTTTCCACATAATGAATGGCGTAAACAATGCAACACTCACTAGCATCAAGGCGATAATCACAAAGCCTGACTCTTGGGTTTGTGGTGCTTGATACACCGCAACCGCCGCTATACAAAAAGCACAGCCGATCAACGCTTGCCAAGTAAACTCCGTACCCGCAAAACGAACTAAAGACAAACGAGAAGATAAGCGAATAGGCTGTGATTTTAACAAACGAATCAATGGCCATGCACATGCTAAGAAGGCACCAGCCATCGCCATACCTAAGCTATAACCGCTCCAGCTCCAGCTCCAYTCAATGGAAAGGCCTACGTTTGCGTCATAGAGGTCACCAAGGCTCGCTGAAACAGCAGGCAGCAACTGATTAGCCAACAAAATCCCCAAGACATTGCCACAAATCCAGCTAACAAGGACAAGGAATATCAACTCAAACAACAGGGCTTTCGCTAACTGCCAACCAGATACACCGGTTTGACGCAAGATACCAACAAGAGGCTGTCGTTGGATAAATGACAGTGACATTGCTTGGTAGAAAATAAATAAGCCGACAACGAATGAAAGCATCCCCATTGCACTCAAATTCATGTGGAATGCATTGGTAAGAGATTCTAGCTCAGCCTTAGAACTGCGTGAAATAGTGATCCCATTCGGCAGCAATTCTTTAAGGCGCTCATATTTAGCAGCTGGCATTTCACCACACGCTATTACAGATAGCCCAGCACTTCGCTCAAGCATCCTTAATAACGAAATATCAGCCATCAAACGGGTACCATTAATGAGTCCCTGTTGATCTACGACGATAGGCCCTAATTTTGAACCATCTGCTAGTGGAATATAGTCGCCGTTGCTCCAAGACATATGCTCAGATAAATTTTGACTCACTAAGATAGGATATGGAGGGCGCATCAAACTTAAAGTTGTTAATTCTTTAAGCGCAACTCCTGGCTGAAGTTGTAGCATGGCCACAGGGTCTAAACCTATCAACATCAGGTTATCGCCATCTTCAGTAATAACTCGATGGTTATCAAACGGCGCGCATTGCTGAAACCCTTCACGTCTCAGTTGAATATAGAAACCTTGAGGGATTTTATTAGCATTGTGCTTAGGACGAATACGGTAAGGTAACGGGTTTGAAAATAAACGCTCGCCAGTGGTATAACTCTGCTTTGCATGTTGGTTAATCGCAGTCACACCAACCAATATAGAAACACCAAGCGTTAACCCTAGCCAAACTAAGATTATCTGAAGTGGATGACGACGGTAGTGACCAAGTAGCGCTTTAACTACGGGCCATAACATGCAGTTGTCCTCCCTGCAGGCGAATTCGACCGTCCATATGATGTGCGACTTTTTCACTATGTGTTACTAGCAATAGAGTACATTGCAGTTCACGAGCTAAAGATGTCAGCAGGCGCATTACCGCTTCTGCATTTCGCTCATCTAAGCTACCTGTTGGCTCATCAGCTAATAAAACCTTCGGTTCCATATAAAGAGCGCGGGCAATCGCAGCACGTTGCTGTTGACCACCAGAGACTTCTTCAGGGTATCGACCTAGTAATGGCATTAGATCAAGCGCTGATAATATTTGACGCCAAAGCCCTTTGTCTTCAGGTAGGCCCTTTAACTGACGGCAAAATCTAATGTTATCAGCGATATTTAGAGTGGGTAACAGATTGAATTGTTGGAAGATATGCCCGATATTGTTACGACGATAAGCCGTACGTTTCTRCTCAGTCGAACTATGCATATCAAAGTTGGGGAATAAGATTTCCCCGGAGTCTGCTATATCTAACCCAGCGATTAAATTAAGTAAAGTACTCTTACCAGAGCCACTTTCACCCATTAACGCTAACTGATCACCTTGGTTTAATGTTAGTTCTGCACCTTGTAAAACTGGGTGGAATTCCCCCCCATCAACATAGCCTTTACACAGGTCAGACAGCTTTAACATTAAACAGCTCACGAAAGTTAGAATTTGGAATGAGAATCTACACTAATTCACTGTTAGTAGGAAGCATTTTGAAGCATAGATCACAACATAAGCATTAAGTTGCAATGATCGTACGTTCCACATCTAACTTTCGATCAAGTTATTCATCCATTTCTTGCTTTTCATGCGGTAAATTGAACCACCCCACTTCACGACTTCTTCCGTTAAGAACAATAGATAAATCCATTCAGGTTCAAGTCCAAGGTATATAGCGCAAAACGCAGCAAGCGGAATACCAATAAGCCACTGAGCAACAAGATCTTGATAGAGACAGAACTTCACATCGCCACCAGCTCGCAACACGCCAACAATAACAACCATTGGAACAGAGCGAAGTACAATACCGACACTCAATACCAAAATGAATTTCTCAGATAACTCTCTCGTTTCTGGTGTTAACGCACTGAATGCATTTAGGATTGGCATTTGTACGAAATACAATCCTATCGCGACGAAAACACCAACCAAGATATTGAGTAGTGTTATGCCAAGAGCCTGATAGTAAACGGCTTCATTTTGCTTAGCTCCCAATTGGTTCCCGACTAATACCGCTGCCGCATTAGACATACCAATTAGTAAGCTTAGTGAAATAGATTCAACTGGTGTCATTACGGATAAAGCTGCTAGACCCTGCACTCCTGACTGCCCCATAATTGCGTGATAAGCAAAAAGTCCACCAGCCCAAGCAAGGAAATTAAACGTTGTAGGTAGTGACAGTTTAAGAAAGCGAGATACTTTCTCAAATGATGCAGCTCTGATATCAGCAAGACCAAAGGCAAGCAGGTGCTTTTTAAAATATAGGTAGCCAAATAAAGTAACAATTTCGATGGCACCACTTAATACGGTAGCAATCGCAGCCCCTTTTATGCCCATAGCTGGAAAGCCTAAATGACCAAAAATAAGCACCCAGTTCAAGAA
>NZ_JAKJSW010000049.1:0-25037 GCF_050337375.1 Vibrio makurazakiensis
ATTTTTAATCATTACCAAATATATCTCTGGAATATACTTTTATTTGTACATCATAAAGTTCTTCAACCATTCGGTTGCTCACAATCACATCTGCTACTTCTTTGAACTCATTTAGGTCTTTGATTATCCTTGAGTGGAAGAATTCGCCTTCCTCACAAACAGGCTCATAGACCACCACATCAATCCCTTTCGCTTTCAGACGTTTCATAATCCCTTGAATACTTGACGCTCTAAAATTATCCGATCCTGACTTCATAATTAGTCGGTAAATACCTACGACTTTTGGATTACGCTTCAGAATTGAATCAGCAATAAAATCTTTACGCGTTCTGTTCGCTTCTACAATGGCGCTGATCATGTTATTTGGTACATCTTGGTAATTTGCTAGAAGCTGCTTAGTATCTTTTGGTAAGCAGTATCCACCGTAACCAAAACTTGGGTTGTTGTAGTGATTACCAATACGAGGGTCTAAACCTACCCCTTCAATAATTTGCTTGGTGTCCAGGCCGTGAGCTTCTGCGTAAGAGTCCAACTCGTTGAAATACGCTACACGCATTGCTAGATAGGTATTTGAGAATAGTTTTACAGCTTCCGCTTCTGTCGATTCTGTGTAAAGAATGTTTATATTTTGCTTAATCGCACCTTTTGACAGCAGCTGCGCAAATACTTCTGCTCGCTCGCTTTGTTCACCTACAATAATTCTTGATGGGTACAGGTTATCGTATAGGGCTTTACCTTCACGCAAAAACTCCGGGGAAAACATTAGGTTTTCTGTGTCCAGTTCGTGTTTCATGCGCTCCGTGTAACCTACAGGTACGGTTGATTTGATCACCATTGTCGCTGATGGGTTGATTACCATGACATCATTGATAACCGCTTCTACAGAACTTGTATTGAAGTAATTGGTTTCAGGGTCATAATCAGTTGGCGTCGCAATCACGACAAAATCCGCAGTTTTGTAAGCCAACTCTTTATTTGTTGTCGCTGTGAAGTTCAAATCTTTTGTTGTTAAAAATTCTTCAATTTCTCTATCTGAGATTGGCGAAATTTTATCATTTAGCATTTGAACTTTTTCTTCAACTAYATCTAGTGCTACAACTTCGTTGTGTTGCGCTAAAAGCATCGCGTTAGAAAGACCAACGTAACCTGTACCTGCAATTGCAATTTTCATATTTTTCTCTTGAAAAGTTATTTTCCGCTTATCTAATATTTTCAGTTGAATTTAGGCACGCTACCGCCACTAGGTTTCCAGCTCCTAGACCGCTATCAAATGTTTTTTATTACTGTGTTTTCAGTTTTAAGCGTTTAGTTTTAGGCTGGCTCTTTCAACGTAAGGCTCAACGCAAAACTAATAACTCATTACTTGTACTTTTATCTGGTACCCAGCTATGCCATTTAAGTTCAAAGCTTTTTGTCCAATGCCTAAAGCTCTGTGTTTTTAGCTAAAAACAACTATGGGTACATGGTACGCGTTAATTTCGAGAGGAATATACACTCAATCCAAACCATAGTAAAGGGTACGAAGTATACAATTTAAGGCTATTTAATTTGAAGTAGATCAGGCTTGATTTACATCAAGCCTGAATTAGGTTTGAACTATGAATTTACTTGGTTAGCCGGGTTTTCACCGTAGGTGCCATATGTGCCGTATTTACCGTAACCACCATAAGTAGAATCGGTTTTAAGGGCTTTTTGAGTCACCTGGTTTACGATAATACCGTCGATATTAATGTTCTGGCTGATGTAGCGTGACAAGGTGTTTTTCATGCTTGCCAGGCGTGTGCCGTTAGCTTTTACAACAATCACAACTCCGCCCACTAGTTTACTAATGATCATAGTGTCGCTGATAGGCAATGTTGGTGGTGTATCAATCACAATGCGATCGAAACGTTGTTCAAGTTCATCAAGTAAGTTGGCAAACTTCTCTGAACTTAATAGTTCTTGAGGGTTTGGCGTTAACATACCTGCAGGTAAAATGGTTAAGCCTGTTTTGTCGTCAGTAAACAAGCATTGGTTTAAATCTGCACCCATTAATAGGTGGTTAGTTAAACCTTGTTGATACTTTTTAAAACCAAAACGTTCAGCAATAGATGGCTTACGTAAGTCAGCATCAATCAACAGTGTGTTTTCCATTTTTGCATACGCCATCGCCAGGTTAAGTGCGGTGGTCGACTTACCTTCATTTGGCAGTGCAGAGGTCACGGCAATGCGTTTTCTGTCTGTACCCATATGGCTTAAAGATAGTGCCGTACGAATAGAACGGATTGATTCTGCAAACTGTAGATTTGTTTTGTCGTCAAATACCGTGTTATCAAGATCTTTCTTCTTGAAACGCTTTTCCAAAACTTGTGGAATGCCGCCTAGTGGTACTAGGCCAAAACGCTCTTCAAAGTCTTTAACTGATGTAATGGTATTACGCAGTGCATCTAGTAAGAACACCATAACTACAGCAAAACCAACCGATACCACCATAGCTAGTGCAACAATTAGCTTTTTCTTCGGCGCAGCAGGCGCTTGAGGAATACGAGCAAAATCAGTAAAGCGTGCATTGGCAGCTTCAAAGTCACTCGTCGCTGTCGTTTCTTTTTGGCGCGTCAAGAACAGGTTCAATACCTGGCGGTTAGTTTGTACGTCACGCTTTAGTGTTTCGTATTCGCGTTTTTTCACGGTTAGAGCTTGAAAGCCTGACTTCTTTGCCGTTAACTCTTTGTTTAACAGTTTTTCTTGACCGCGCAATGTTSCCAGTTCTTTACCCATGCCTTTAATTAGCTGTTGTACTAGCTCACGACCTTGGGTTTTAACCGAGTCTAGTTCTGCCATTGCTTGTTGCATTTTGGTATGAACCGGACCGTAGCGTAAAGACAGTTCTTTTACGTTCTTTTCTGCTTGCACTTGAATAGAGCGAATTTCAACCACTTGAGGGTGAGTCGAAATAACAGGAATAGATGCAACAACTGCAATATCTAGGTTTTTACCACTACGCAGTGCCTGATAAGCCGATTCGACTTCAATGCGGCGATCCGTCACTTCTGCTAAGCGCTCTGAAATACCGCTTATTTCATTACTTGCTAATGCATCAATGCCGCTGTCATCAATCAGTTGTTCACGAGTTAGGTAATCGGTTAATGATTTTTCTGACACCGCGAGCTGTGTTTTAAGTTCTTCAAGACGATTGCTGATCCATAAAGATGCATCTTTGGTTGCTGCCAGGCGCGCTTCTACATTCATTTCGATGTAGGCGTTGCCCATCGCGTTTGCAACATCTGCCGCTAATACTGCATCTTCAGAGACAAAGCTAATTTTTACCAACTGTGTTTTACGAATTGGAGAAATAGTCAACTTATCAGCAAAGATACTCAATGCTTCCTGACGAATTGCTTCTTTAATTTGCGCTTCTGTCTTTGGTTGTTCTTTGCTGTACGCTTTAAACAAAGGCAGTTCTTTTAGCATCTGCACAACTGATTTTTCAGTGCTTAATGTGCTGTTAAACTCTTCACGCTCTTCAAGTTTAAGTTGCTCGATAACACGCTCTGCAACTTGTTGAGATTTTAATATCTCAAACTGAGTTAAGTAGTACTCTTTCTGGGTCGAGTCGATACCCACCACTTCTTCAATTGAAACCGCTTTTTGCGCCTGAGCTTCAATAAGAAGTGTTGATGTTGCTTCGTATTTAGGTGTGATAGAAAACACAACTAACGTAGTTAACGCTGTGACCAAAATCGCGAACATTGCGATTTTCATCCAGCTCTTTTTCAATAGTATTAGGTATTTACCTAAATCAATGACCTCATCATTATTGAAATTTTGGTCTTTTGCTAACAATTGCATTTGAATTACTCGGCTATAGAGGTGTCAAAATTGGGTTTCGTCTGAACATTTAAACTTTTTAATATTTAAACTATCCAGTTATAAAATACGGTTGCTTATTTGCCACCAAACATTACTTTCCGCCAAACAGAGAGCTCACAATGTAAACCGTGTCGCCCGGGCCTACTTTGTCTGAGATGCGCGATTCTTCTTGGTCATCTAAGTAATCTGCCAGCTCTTCTTCGCTTAGGTTTTTTGTTTCATTTGAACGGGTAATGTAGATACCTTTGCTCTTACGGTATTTCGCAATGAAACCACCAGCTAAAGAAACGGCTTTTTCTACCGTTAGGCCCGGTTCATATTCGTAACCACCCGGTTTGTTCACCACACCATTAATGTAAAAGTTACGGTATGAAAAAATATTCACACTGACTTTAGGGTTGATAAGCACTCGTCCTTTTAACCCAGTCGTGATTTCTTCCTGAAGCTGGTTGAGTGTTTTTCCTTTTGTGGAAATTTTGTCTAGGTATGGGTACTCGACCATTTGTCGTGTATCAATACGTAGCTCTTCGATACTTAAATCTTCTTCACCATAGACAGAAATGCTGATCGCATCTCCTGGCGCTAAAGTGTAATGGGTGCCTTCATCAGCTTGTACGCCAATACTCACACCAATAAGCGTGAATATTGAAAGAATGTATTTTTTAAACATAGTTAACTCTGGTTCTCTTTTGAGCAGTTGGGATGAGACTGCTTTCAGTACTTGCTTCCCGGTTTAAGGGCACAGCGGTTTTGGGGACTTTTCAACCTAAGGTAAAGTTTGTTCCATCACGTCTTGCTCGTTAATAAACGGCTTATTAATGAACGGTTCTTTAACTACGTGCAGTGACGGCGACTAAACCTAGGCTAATAAGCCGTTTTACTAATAAAACCTTTAAAGACTGTAAGGAATACAATTTTTAAATCGAGAAGTAGGCTCCAGTGCTGAATGTACTTCAAATCGTATTCAACGCGTTTTTCCATTTTCTCTAAGGTATCGGTTTCACCTCGGTAACCACTGATTTGGGCTAGCCCGGTAATGCCCGGTTTTACTTTGTGGCGTAACATATATTTGTCGACAATCTGACGATATTCTTCATTGTGCGCGACCGCATGAGGCCTAGGCCCAACAATCGACATCTTGCCTTGTAATACGTTAATAAACTGAGGGAGTTCGTCTAAAGATGTGCTGCGAATGAAACGGCCAAACTTAGTGACACGAACATCATTCTTGGTGGCTTGTTTTACAACGGTACCGTTATCCATCACTGACATAGAACGAAACTTCCAGACTTTAATTTCTTTGCCGTCTAGGCCATAACGCATTTGTTTAAAGATAATAGGGCCGCGGCTCGACACCTTAACGCCCAATGCAACAACTGCGAGCACGGGTGAAATCAAAGCCAAAATAGCAGAAGCTAATACAATATCTTGCATGCGTTTAACAACACTTGAGAAACCATAAAATGGAGTATCTTGAATACTTATTGTTGGGCTTCCGCCAATGTTTCTCCAACGTGCTTGCATAAGTTCAAACGTGTTGACATCAGGTACTAGATAAACATGCGCAGTGGTGTCTGAAAACTGGCGAACAATCGATTGAACACGTTCGGCATTCCAAGTTGGAATAGCAATATATACGTGACGAACGGAACGGCACTTAGCAAGCTTTAAACCATCTCGGATTGAACCTCGGTACTCTGCCCCGCAGTTCGCAAATGACTCTGGGTCAATGTTGCGTGGTTCGCTACGATCATCGAAAAAGCCAACCAGTTTAAGTGAGTGCGTGGCGTTGTGGGTAATATCTGACGCGAGTTTTACGCCAGTGCCCGTCATACCAATAATTATCGCTTTCTGTTTGTATGCGTGCTTCTTGAAGTGAAGAGTTTGCAGCGCATTTGCTAAGTATCGGCTGCCCACTAGTGCGATGGGAGTAAGCACCATCCATACTGCAATAACGACTCTTGAATGGATTTGACTCCAGTGAGTAAAAAACGCCATAAGTAAAATACACAGAATCGCTTTTATCCAAGACGAAGCGATAGGTGAAAGGTGGTTACTTGAGGAGCTCGACTCAAACCTACGATAAAGGCCATTATTTTCAGCAAAGAACACAAACAGTAATGCTGAAAATGCGCCAGTGAAATAGTAAGTTTTTGAAAACTCACCTAAATAGCAAAGTGAAACGAGATATAAAACGCTAAAGATCAAGACGCTATCAACAACACGAAACAACGTGTTGGATTCTTGTTCGCCAAATCGAATGTTATTATAAGTATTCATTTCTACCTAAGTATGCCGTCGCTCAAATCATAAATCCTTGAGCGTTCAAATAAATGATRATGTCCATCCTTAGACTCCCAAACACAATGCGTACCTCGAACGCATTGGTGGCGAGATTCTAGTGTAAGCCTGCATTCAAGTAAACAAAATTCTATGCTTTATTTTCTACCTGCTGTTAATTTATAAAAAGAAATTGATCTAGATCATTTTGGTACGATATCACTCTATTTTGAGAATATTATCAGTTAACCATTGACGGCTATCAGACAAATAGTCTAACTTTACAACCAACAGAACAACATTCTATATGTGTGGTCTTGACAAGGAAAGTCAACCAATGCGAATTATTAAGCAAGTAATAAAAGCTAGCTGTAGTGCTATTGCTGTATTTACCTTGCTACTCTCTCCCGAAAGGCCATTAGCGTCACCTCTCAGTTTTGGTCAAGCTGATATTCCTGCTATTGTTTCAAAAATCAAACTGCTATACGGTAATAGTGCACAAAGCCGAGCTTTCGAGTGGTTAGAATTAGTAAAAGAATATAGGGATGAAGATCTTCAAACCCAAATGAAACATGTGAATAATTTTTTCAATCAGCTCGTGTTTATTGATGACATAAAACTGTGGGGTAAAGACGATTACTGGGCCAGTATTGCGGAGTTTATAGGTGCCGGAGGGGGTGACTGCGAAGATTTTACTCTAGCTAAGTTTTATACCTTAGTTTTCATGGGTGTAGATCCGAACAAACTACAAATGACTTACGTAAATGTCGTTACGGTGCAGCAAGCACATATGGTTTTAGCCTATCAGGCTAGCCCCAACCATGAACCAATTATCCTCGATAATATTAACAAGCAATTGTTACCCGCATCTCAGCGCACAGATTTAGAACCTATTTATGCCTTCAATGCTGAAGAGCTTTGGTTAACTAAACAAATTGGTCAAGGCCAATTAATTGGTAAAGCAACCACCATAAAACCCTGGGTCCGAGTAATGGAATCTACTCAAAAGTTAGACATGGCGACCCCCATCATTAATCTTGATAAGGCACAGTAATGACTCTTCACAGGCAGTTATTTATCATTCTAACCGTTATTCTTACTTCTCTTTCAGTTCTTACGATTAGTGTTGCTTTTAAAGCTACTCAGCGCCACCTTACCGAACAGCAATACGTCGAGCTCAACAACACTGCTCACGCAATCGGTTTTGCATTGAAACCAGCGGTAGCTAACAAGTCTGTTAGCCATATCAACCTGGTATTGACGTCCTTTTTCGATAGTGGCCACTATCAGAGTGTCACTCTGACATTTAAAGATGATAGGCCGACAATCCATCACGAGTATGAAGAAAGTAATATTCCAGTCCCTTCATGGTTTCGG
This sequence comes from Vibrio makurazakiensis, assembly GCF_050337375.1. NCBI lineage: Bacteria > Pseudomonadati > Pseudomonadota > Gammaproteobacteria > Vibrionales > Vibrionaceae > Vibrio > Vibrio makurazakiensis. Next base: position 7,507 of record NZ_JAKJSW010000049.1, read on the forward strand.
AACTATTTCACGCTTCAACCGGTTGTACGGTCAGTTTCAGTTTCGTCTGGTTGGACTGCAGAAGGAACATTGACTATTCAAGGTAGCTCAATGTTTTCATATATTCGGTTATGGAATACAACTCTGGCTTTCGTTTTACTGGGTGGTTTCTTCAACATTCTGGCATTAGTCATTTTTCATCTAGTTTTAAAGCGAACGTTACAACCGCTAAATGCTTTAACTCAGCACGTAGCCGACTTTCAAACCAACCATACTTATACGCCGTTAACTCCACCAAAAACGAAGGAAGTTGCGACGCTAATTAGCGCTTTTAATAGCATGTCTCGTCAACTCGACTCGTTTATTGGCGACCTTGAAAGTTCAACCGCTAAATTGTGCCAATCGGCTTACTTGGATGATAAAGCTGGAGTACCAAACCGAGTTTATATTATTGAGTCGCTAGCAAGAGGCATTAAAGAAAAAACAAATGGTTCTATGGCTGTTTTTCAGTCTCCAAAACTAAAGGAACTCAAAGACGATTTACAGTTTGAAGAACTTAACAACCGAATAAAAAAAGCTGTCTCCTTACTGTCTCAAAATGAATTGGCAGGCCTGGTCGTCGCAAAGCTTTCAGACTCTGAGTTAGTATTACTTGATACTGATGGAGAAGATGGGGGGTTCTTTGAAAATTCACAACGAGCGTATGAGCTTTTATCACTTAAATTCGACGGCGGTGTTAAACGCTCCTCTGTCAGTATTAGCCAATACTCCAGCGTAAAAACACTGTTAACCGACATGGATAACCAGTTAAAGGCAACAATCCTTTAATATTTCTCTAATGCAATAAAAAAGCTCAAGGCAATTGATACCTTGAGCTTTTTCTATTTAGCGATGTAACTTACTTAGCTTATTTGTTTGCTAAATGTTCACGAACACGTGAGCCGTCATAACCGCGCTTTTTAGCTTCATTTTTTGCTTTTGAGTAATCCGACTTAGAACGGTTGTTAGAGCGCTCTCTGTCTTTCACACGTGCAACAATTGCATTTTTAACTTTTTGCTTTTTCTCAGTGGCCGTCAAATCATTAAACTGATTGAATTTCGCTTGTTGCTCACTGTTACCCAGTCCCCAGCTATTTACTAATTGATCTAATACCGAATCGTATCCTTGGCTAGCAGTAATATTGTTTAGCGCAACAAATGCTTGAATTTGTTGTTTACGAGGCATAGCCGCGACTTCTTGTTGGATGTCTTGCATTAAAGATTGCATTGCCAAATTTCGCTCAGCCGCACTTTTATCTTCGTAATCACCTTCTTTTTCGAAAATGTCATGCATTTCTTGAATTCGGTCCTGATTCCAGCCTAATTCAGACAGTTGCTCRTAGCCCTTTTTATCACGAGGGTCTAAACCACGTTTAGGATCGAACTCCCCAAGATCTTCTTTTGGCGTCGGTTGAATACGGTCATTGATGCGATCCTGTTGACGCTGATCTTGGCGGACATCACGACGAGCTTCACGTGTCTCCATTGTGTTTTTTACGGCTTCTTGAATACGATTCGAATCACGAAGTGCTTTTTCTTCGCCCGTTTCAGGATTTTGCCACACTAGCTTCTCGCCATTCCAAACGATATCCCACGTTGTTTGTTTATTTTTGTCGTCGTTATCATCTAACCACTTGTTCAATGCTGCCAGAGCTTCGGGAGTCGGCATCCAATCAGCGATAGGGACAATACCAAATTCAGGTTCAATTGGTTCAACAATAACTTCAATTGGGTCTGTACCAAAACCTGGGTCTACCGGGTCAATGACAACATCAATTGGGTCAATAATTACATCAACCGGCTGCGGTTGAGTTGGAGTTCCAGGCTGGCCTGGTAGAGTTTCGATTGGCAAACTTGGGTCGGTAGGAACAATAATGACAGCTCTAGAGTTATCATTATTACCGCTAATAGTAAGTAAATAACCAGTTGGAGTCTGGATAACTTCAACACCAGCAGCAGAAGCTGGAAGGTTCACACACCAGTTACCTACTTGGATGCTATCACATACTTGAGTAATGCTCATTTCACCACCCGTATAAATAATTTGAGCACCCTCAACTTGGCCAAACTGTTCACGGACTACGATTCCTTGTAAGAAATCGCCATAAGGCATGCCATGCACTTCCATTGCTAGCTCATCCTGAGAGTAATTATCCAAACGGAACTGCGCAACGTCTTCACGTTTTGAAGCCATTGCTGTATTAGCGATTACTAGAGATGCTAAAGCTGAAATTAGAAATGTTTTTTTCATGAATAGACGTACCTTATGTAATGGATTTTGTACTCTTTGCATTCTTGTCGATGTCTAGAGTTACTGTTCTTTATCTTGAGCAGTACAGGTCATCCATTACGGTACATGTGCTCAAGCAGTTGATGGCGTGTATTTAACCACTGACTCTTTGCCCTGTCAATAATGCGTACATCATATACATTAAAATAATTTGTTATAAGGCGTGGCTATTTAGTTATATATAAACAAGAGTTAGGTCTATGGCTAAAGTCGCTAGGGCGTTGGTGGAACTAATTTTGAGGGAGTCGGCGTTATGAAGCATAGCTGAATCATCAGTTCGCATTAAACGCTGACTTGGATTGAAGGGGTAAACTGAGTTTATGATTAAGTGACTGTTATCGCTAACCTAGAACCTCTTTGACAGGCTTCTCTAACTGAGGTGTGCTACTCGTACGTTTATTGAAGTAATTTAAGCTCAGTTCTTGCGAGGTGATCGGTTTATTAAAGTAATAGCCTTGGCCAGTCTTGCAACCTAAGTCCGCAAGAATTTTTAGATGTTTTTGAGTCTCAATACCTTCCGCAATAATATCAATATTCAGGCTTTTAGCTAACGCGAGAGTCGCTTTAACCAGTTCCCTGCTCTTATTATTTGTGTCGATGTCATAGACAAAAGATCTATCGATCTTTACACCATCAAAATTAAAGTTCTGTAAATAAGTTAAAGAGGAATAACCGGTACCAAAGTCATCAAGCCAAATTGAAAAACCTAGTTTTTGTAGTTCAACCAGCACCTCATTTGCTTTATCTGCATCATCAAGTAATAGAGACTCTGTCACTTCCAGCTGAATTTGGCTTGGTGATATTTGGTACTTTTTAAGCTGCGTTTGAAAAATAGCGCACAGATCTTGTCTGTATATTTGGCGTGCCGATAAGTTCAAAGCCAGCGTAAATTGATTATCTACTAGCCCTGATTTAATCCAGCAACTTAAGTCTTGGAATAAACGTTCAATCAACGCTTCCCCAATAACTAAGATGGCATTAGATGCTTCAGAGATGGGGATAAACTCGTCGGGGAATATGATGCCCCGTTGGGGGTGGTTCCAGCGGACGAGTGCCTCAGCACCAACTATTTGGCTATTAGTGAGATCCATTTTAGGCTGATACCAGAGTTCAAATTGTTCTGTATCATGAAGCGCACTTTGCAGCTCTTTCTCAATCGCCATTCGGTGAGCAACTTCTTTTCTCATCTCTTCACTGAATGTTACCGCTGTATTCTTACCTTTTGCTTTAGCTTCATACATTGCCATGTCGGCGTATTGAATAAAGCTTAACGCATCACCTTTGAATTCAGGGTAGTGAACGATACCAATACTGCCACCAGCGTTAACAGAGTCATTCGTTAGCTGTACTGGTTTTTGTAACTTTTCTAACATGGGATTCGACATAGCTTGATGGTGCTCTTTAGGGGCGTTGACTATGCAAACCAAAAATTCATCACCGCCGACCCTCGATACTATATGCGGGAAGTTATTACCTTTTTCATCTTTAAATTGATGATAATTGGTAAATAAGTTACTTAATCTTTCCGCTATTTTTATTAGAAACAGATCGCCTTGTGCATGACCATAAGTATCGTTAACCGCTTTAAAGCCATCAATATCAATAAAAAACACTTGTAGTGAATGAGTATGCTCGTTAGCTAAATGGGAGTTAATAAAGTCGGCAAATTTGGTGCGATTAGGTAAGCCTGTGAGTGCATCATGGTAGGCCATATACTTAATGGCTTCTGTTCGCTTATTAATTTTTTGGCTCATTTCATTATAAGCGCGCGATAGCTCACCAATCTCATCATTACGACTGTCGTTGGGGAAATTTTGATAATCATTATTGCTAGCGGATCTAAAATGGTTGATCAGCAGGTTAAGTGGCTTGGTGAGTGTATGCGCTAAATACCAAATTAAGCTCGCACCAATTGCCATACCAATAGCTGTTAGTAACGCTTGTAAGACGAAAAAATCACGTCGCTCTTTTTCACGGATCTCATGTATCGCTTCATGTTCCGCATCCAAATCTTTTTTGAGTTGATCCATACTCAGCTCCATAAACAAAGCCCCTTCCACTGAGTTGCCCGCTTGGATAGGAAATACAAACTGTACACGTTGATCAACTTGTTTACTGAGCACTTCTCGCTCAGCTATTGATTCTTGTATCAAGGGAAGTTGAGGGTGCTGTTTACCAAAGTTCGTTAACTCTTCACTGCCATCATGAAAAATGATGCCTTCAGCGTCAGTTATGCTGAGAGATCGAACTTCTTCAAGTGTTAACACAGGCTTGAGTAGCTTTAACGCAAGCTCAAGATTAAACGTATAGAGGGCGTCAAACAAATTTTCAGACAACACGTTACCTAATGACATACCTCGTCTAGATAGCTGCTGATTTAGGCTTATTTCTGTATTGGCGTGTAATTGCTCAATCAGCTTGGTATTTATATCGTCATATATATTTCGATAAGCAAGAAAAAACATCAACGAGATAGCCAACAGAATACTCGTACTGGCATACATAAAACGTTTTTTTAGGGAGAACCTGACATTCATTGTATTAGTTAGCTAGCTGCATTATTTGTGGTAGTTGATCTCGGCTCTGATCAATGAACTGGCTAAACTCTGTATCGATAGCTTCAATTTTGGTCGTTTTTTGGAATCTATCCAAACTGCTTTTCCCTTCACCTGTAGAGTGAGCTTGGTACATAGCCTGTTTAAGCACATCAAGTTGAATACTATTAACTTTTGAGCTTACAAGCATCAAGCCTCTAGGATACGACGGAGTTTGAGCAATAACAGTCAAACCATCTTTTACAGCATTTGGGGCATCATTGGGATCAGACCAATTCAAGTTACTGAATACGGAGGCATCGAGCTTTTGGTGATATGTCCAAATAGCCATATTTAGTTCATCAGAATTGTTTAATGCTTGGCTAGCAAAAAGATAACCTACTTTATCTGAGTCTGGTTGTTGATTTAATGACTGCATTTTTTGCAACTGATAACCTTCACTGATCAAATAGTTCGCAGGAAAAAAGAATCCACTACTTGAGGTATGTTTTTCAAATGCAATGGTTTTACCTTTTAAGTCACTCAAGTTTTTAATGCCGCTTTGATTACTACTAAAAAACATAGAGTGATACTGACGAGCGTTTTTCTTCCATCGCAGTCCTGCGAAATTAACATCAGTTAACTGCTCTAGCATGAGGGCTGCGTATACAGTGGAGGTCGTGAGATGAACTTTACCGCTGCTTAGTAGGTCCGCCATTTCTTCTAAATCATCGGTAACCAAAACTTCACCATGAGTATAACCAAATGGAGCCATTTCTTTGGCTAGATACTCTATGAATGGTTCGCTTCTGCGTATGGCTTTTTGCGGCTTAGTTGAAACAATCCCCATAATCAAAGGCTTCGATTGCGTTTCATTAAGGCCAGTGTCAGCAGCAACAATCATTGTAGGGATAAATAGTAAGAAAAATAGCATGAGGTTTAATAGTCGAGGCATATTCCCATCCAATTAATTGGTATAGCATTCCGAATGGTAAGCTATTTTACGGGTACGACAAAGAAGTTTAACATCAAGCTTGGTATTTATTGCGACTCATACATAATAACAAAAACTCTGGTGATCATTTTTCTTTTAAAGTTACATGTTTCGTTGAACTTGAGTTGCGGTATCGCTCTAGTTACCCTGCACCTAGTGTTGATACTACTAGCTCAGTGCAGTTTAAATATACCCTCGATAGATAATCATCTTTGTCACTTTGAAAAATTGCTATTATCGGCTTACGAAGAATACCGTGACAAAAATAAGTACATAAAGACCAAGTATGACAACGAATACTCATCCACACATAGACATACCATTCACCTTGCGTCACACCTGTTGGTTTTGTGGTGAGCCGTCAAATAGCACGATTGCATTTCCCAAGACAGTTAAGCCTATTTCTCAAATGGAACATTTCCCGCTAACCGTCCCTTCTTGTAAAGAGTGTGCAACTTTCAAATACCCCAAAGACCTGAGATCTATTTTGGCTCTTCGGGCTCACATAAAACAAGCTCTCATAGATAAGTATGCTAAACATCTTGGCATCGGTGAGAATTGGACTGAACAAGAAATCATAGATAGTGAATTTTCTGGTTCCGTACTGGGTGGCTTTGGAAAAAGTGCGTGGGAAATGTATGAAATAGCCAGGCAGCGCGTCAATTACAAAGGCTGGCCATTATCAATTGATAACATTCCAATAGAGATATACGACGAAGCTGCTGGTTTTGAGTTCAATGGTACTCGTCATGTTTCCATTCATACCTGTATTGATTATTTAACTAAAGCTGCAGGAATAGACAAGGAGTTGCTAACCCAGTTAATTGGCATCGTTTCACCGACTCGATTTGATTATGCGCTGCGGATAGCGAAGCTGAATAAAGATGTATCTAATACAGTTCGTTCGGAAATAATAGAAGAAGTGCTGCAACAAGAATCTGACCAAGAAGAAATCCAGATTGAAAAACAGCGCTCAGAGTCATTGTTCAATTCCGCCATTGAAGAAGTGAACATTWCTGGCACTATCGCCCCTGTATTCGCTATTCAGTGGGCTATCTCTAATCACGTTAAAGATTTAGCCCATCTCTGTTCACTCGAAGACGAATACTTTGACGAATTTGAACACCTTGGAGGCCCAGCTGCTTTTATGTCTTATAATGGGCTTCAGTTATATGTGAACGCTAGAGAGAATCCAGAGTGGGTAGAGAGGAAAGATCCAAATAGGAAGTATTGGATCTAGTTGCTTTCGATCATTAGTATTTATTGCGCTAGAAGAAGCATCTCAGGCCAATAAATTACAATACTATAGGAAGTCCACAGCGCGATCTCCCTATCATATTCTGAATTAGGTAGTGTTCTAAAACGACAAAAGCCTGACAACTTATTAAGTTATCAGGCTTTCTAAATAATGGCACGCCCTGAAGGATTCGAACCTTCGACCACATCCTTAGAAGGGACGTGCTCTATCCAGCTGAGCTAAGGGCGCGCTACAGGAAAGGATTATACGAGTTCGAATCTGTAAATCAATGGCTTTGTATAACATTATGATCTAAGTGACTAAAAATAACTCACACGCACTATCATTGACGAAAAATAGACCAATGCAAACGTTTGCTTGATGGAAATCAAAAACGTTTTCTGGAATAATGCGCCAAAACATCAGCCACTAACTTGAATATCAATGCTAAGGAAATTCATGACTGCTCAAAATATTGATGGAAAGCTAATTTCTCAAACGGTTCGTTCTGAAGTTGCTGCACGTGTAAAAGCGCGCACTGAAGCAGGCCTACGAGCTCCTGGCCTAGCGGTTGTTTTAGTAGGCGAAGACCCTGCGTCTCAGGTTTATGTCGGTAGTAAACGTAGAGCTTGTGAAGAAGTAGGCTTTGTATCTAAGTCTTACGACTTACCAGCAACAGCAACAGAAGAAGAGTTGCTTACACTTGTCGACCAACTTAACGAAGACCCTGAAATTGATGGCATCTTGGTTCAGTTGCCTTTACCTGCTGGCATCGACAGCACACACGTTCTAGAGCGTATCACGCCAGAGAAAGACGTCGATGGTTTTCACCCTTACAATGTTGGTCGTCTTGCACAGCGAATGCCCAAGCTACGTTCATGTACGCCGAAAGGTATCATCACGCTTCTAGACCGTTACAATATTGACCTACGTGGTAAGCACGCTGTTGTTGTTGGCGCTTCTAATATCGTTGGCCGTCCTATGACTCTAGAGCTACTACTGGCGGGCTGCACAACGACAACATGCCACCGCTTTACTAAAGATCTTGAAGGTCATGTTCGTCAAGCTGATGTTGTAGTCGTTGCTGTAGGTAAGCCTAACTTCATCCCTGGAGCTTGGATCAAAGAAGGCGCTATCGTGGTCGATGTAGGTATTAACCGTTTAGAGTCTGGCAAGCTAGTAGGTGACGTTGAGTATGACGTTGCAAAAGAAAACGCGAGCTTCATTACTCCGGTTCCTGGCGGTGTTGGCCCAATGACAGTAGCAAGCCTTATCGAGAACACTATGATTGCTTGTGAGCAATTCCACTCGAAAAAGTAACACGTTCAATTAAAAAAGCCGCGATAACCATTAGGTATCGCGGCTTTTACTCAAGTTTCTAAGTATTACCAGCTCACATACCACTCCTGTGGTGTAAACGAGAAAGCCTACTGTCCTATTGATTCGTAATCTAAAGAGAGAGGACAACTCCCGCAATAGCTGCGCTCATCAAGTTAGCAAGCACACCTGCACTTATCGCTTTAAAACCATATTGAGAAATAAATGAGCGTCTTTCTGGCACAATGCTCCCTAACCCACCGATCAAAATAGCCATAGTCGATATATTAGCAAAGCCGCACAACGCAAATGTTACGATGGCTTGTGAGTGTTCGCTTAGCTGATCTTTGACTTCCATAAGCTGAATAAACGCAACAAACTCGTTCACTACAATCTTATTACCAATCAATGAACCCGCAATAACCGCTTCAGACCATGGAATGCCAAGCAACCAAGCGACTGGTGCAAACATATAACCCAAAATCATTTCAAAGCTCAAAGCAACACCAAACCAACCACCGATATAACCAAGCAAGCCATTAAGCATTGCGATAACACTGATGAAAGCCAGTAGAGTCGCACCCACCGCGACCGCGATACGCACACCAGACATCGCGCCATCGGCCATCGCCTCTACGACATTCGTCGCTTTTGGCAACTCAATATCAGTTTCAATATTTTCGTTTTGCTCTTCACTTGAACCTGGCACTAGGATTTTAGCCATTAACAGACCAGCAGGCGCAGACATAAACGCAGCGGCTATCAAGAAGTTAAGATCAACACCTAACGACGCATAACCAACTAGCGTACCACCAGCAACAGATGCCAAACCACACGTCATTACCGCAAACAGTTGCGAGTCGCTCATATGCTTAAGGTAAGGTTTAACCACTAACGGCGCTTCTATCATTCCCACAAAGATATTTGCAGTTGCAGACAAAGACTCTGCACGTCCCGTTCCTAGGAACTTTTGCAGTCCACCACCGATAATATTAATCACCTTAGGCATTAGCCCAATATGGTACAAACCGGAAATTAACGCGGAGAAGAAAATGATAATACCGAGTACATTAATAGCGAAAACGAAGCCGCTATTAGTCAGCCCACCAAAGAGAAAATTGATGCCCTCTTGACCATAATTGATCAAGTGAGATACAGCGCCAGTGACACCGTTCAGTACTTCTTTACCCATTGGGACGTAAAGCACAAGCAGCGCAAATGAAATTTGCAGTAGGAAAGCGAGAGAGACCGTTCTCAGTTGTATATTTTTTCTGTCCGTAGATAGTAACCAAGCAGTTACTAATATTGCGAAAATTCCAAGTAAGGATGCCATTTGAGCTAGCCTTTGTATTGAGTAACGAAAGGCGTGGCATTCTATACAGGAAATCGTTTGCGGCAAGTCGAGGTTGTTAATAGCTTGTACTTAACAGTGCTCAGATAACAACCAATGTTTTAATTGGTTGTTTTTAATATGATAATTATCAAATTGAACAGTATTATTTCCATATGGAAAATATATTTATAGAGTTCGAAACAATCAATGGTGCAGCTGTACCGACGRCTTTAAATAAGAATCCCAATAACACGGTGCCCCCAAATGAGATCTGAAAAAGTCGATAACTGTCGAAAGCTTCTTTGGCATGTTTTGTCGGCTTGGATATACCGCATAAAACGGCATCGTTTGGCTTGCAGTCCAATCAGGCAAAACTTGAATCAACTTGCCTGTACGGAACTCATCTTTAAGAAGGTAAGTTGCAAGGTAGGCCACTCCCCAACCAGATACCGCAGCATCTCGTACAGCCTCAGCCAAATCTACCGAATAATTACCTGCGATCTTCACACAGTAGTTTTCTTCTCCTTTGGAAAACGCCCAGGATGCGTATTCACGCTGACGGCTTTTGTAAATCAAACAATTGTGATTCAAAAGATCACTCGGTTGATGCGGTGTTCCTTCTTTAATCAAATAATCAGGAGAAGCAGCAACGACAAACTGGCAGTCAGCTAGGCGTTGGGCAATATAACCTTCTGGCAAATCTTCATTATTTGTTACCCAAAGATCCAAGCGTTCCTCAAGCATATCGACCTTATAATCAAATAGGCTCACCTCTACTCTTAAATTAGGGTACAAACGTCTAAGTTCATCAATCGCAGGGATGATATGCAAGGTACCAAAAGATTGAGAAAGGCCTACTCTCAAGCGGCCTGCAATATCATCACGCTGGCTTTCCATTTCCAACTGAGCGGTTTTCACAGTGTTAAAAAGCTGTCCACAATGCTGATAAAACACCTGCCCAGCCTCGGTTAACGTTAACGAACGTGTCGTACGCTGAACAAGCTTAATGCCTATTGAGTCTTCCAATAATGCAACTTGCTTACTGATGTGTGAAACGGACACGCCCAAACTTTTCGCCGCGGCGGTAAACCCTTCATGTTTAATGAGCGCATGGAATATCACCATCTGCGCAGCTCTGTCTGTTAACACATAAACTCCAATACATTTAACCAGGAACTAAAAAGGACTCCGAAGAGTCCTTTTTATTATTGAAACTTGATTCTGTCAGCGAGGTGACTGACTGCCAAGGCAAAGTAATAGGAACGATTCCACTTCATCAGTACATTGTAGTTGTTGTACACCAAGTACGAACGCCCTGAGACATCATCAGGCATGATCAATCCTGCTTGAATATCTTCATTAAGCTTTGGTAAAGGTTGACCGCTGTACCCTGTCACTCCAAGCTTTGACCATTCTTGAAGGTATTTAACCTTATCAGGAGTACGACCTTGCAAGTCAAGTGAAATATCAGCCGGAACTTGAACCTGACGTCCCCACGTATAAGTGTCGTCCCAGCCTGATTGGCTTAGGTAATTAGCCGCTGATGCAAAGACATCTTCTTTGGTATTCCAAATGTCTTTTTTACCGTCGCCATTACCATCCGCAGCGTACGCTAAGAACGAGCTAGGCATAAACTGAGGTTGCCCCATCGCACCAGCCCAAGAACCTTTCATTTCTTGTGGTTTGATATGACCTTGCTCAAGAATATTCAGTGCAGCCATCGCCTCTTCACGGAAAAAGGCTTCTCTGCGGCCTTCATAAGCCATTGTTGAAAGCGCATCGATAACACTGTAATTACCAGTGAACGTACCAAAATTACTTTCGACGCCCCACAAAGCCACGATAAAGCGAGGCTGAACACCATACTCCTCGCCAATTCGCGTCAGCGCATCATAGTGTTTGTTGTATAGCTCTTTGGCCTGCTTAACCTTCCAGTTTGGGACTGCACGAGGAATATACTCATCCAGCGTCAGTTTCTTTTCTGGTTGGTTTTTATCAGCTTTGACAGCTCTTGGTTTGAAAGTTACATCTTCAAAAGCCTGATCAAGTATTGATTCTGAAATACCTTGTTCGCGGCCTTGTTGCTTCAGAGTCAGTACATATTCATCGAAGCTAGGTTTACTAACAACTGGCTTATTAGCAGTAGGCTCATTAGCCGATTGTTCATTTGCTAATAGATTGCTTGCCATTAATAAAGCACTCGCACCAACCGCAATTGCACATACTTTTTTCAAGAGCTCCTCCTTGAACCTATAAGATGTTTATTCTTCGCTTTCCGACTTTTTCTGTTGAGCTTTGCGTTCTTTATACAGATCTAACTCATTCACAGTAGGAGGCGGCACTTGCAGGAAAAAACCATCATTTTTAAGAGATTCTTTCACTTTTTCAATATCAACTTGAGCCAGCGTTCTGCCGTCCATTTTGATTACCATAACAAAGCTAGGTTTACCGAACATCTGCATCAAAGTGTCAGGAACTTGTGAAAAGTCGTCTTTTTTAGGGATATAAAGGTAAGTGCCTTCTTTCTTAGAGCTTTTATAAATAGAACACAGCATGACAAGCCTTTTCTCTTGAACAGAACTATAAAAGTCAGAGTTCTGAAATTATTGGTTTAAGTTTCGAAATATTGGGAACAAAACGCCCTTTTGACAACAAGATTGCTTGCTGTGCTTGGTTTGGGAATATAACATGATAAGCCTAGTTTCGGGCAATCTCCTTTATTGTAAAAATGAAAGAAATTGTAGCCAGCTCTTATTAAGGTCCTTTAGTAATCAATGTCTAATAATCCAGATCTCAAAGGTAGTAGTTTCACTCTATCTGTATTGCACTTGGCTGATTCTCAAGTAGAAAGTGCGATGACATTTCTTCAAGAAAAGGTAACCCAAGCTCCTTCATTTTTTGCTGCAGCTCCCGTTGTTATCAACATCAGCAAAGTCGAAGGTGATATCGATTTTTCACAGTTGAAAAGTGGGATATCACAAGCTGGAATGATCCCTGTTGGCGTAACCGGCTGCCAAGATAAGCGCGCACAAAACCTAGCGAAGGAAGCAGGATTCGCAGTAATGACGGCGAGTAAGTCCCCTTCTCAAGCTCCAGCTAAGATGGCGCCCACAAAAATCATTCGAACTCCTATCCGTTCTGGGCAACAAGTCTATGCTAAAGATGGCGATTTGGTGATATTGAACCATGTAAGTGCAGGAGCGGAAGTTATTGCCGACGGCAGCATCCATATTCATGGCACTTTGCGCGGTCGAGCGATTGCAGGCGCAAGCGGTCAAAAAGAAGCAAAAATCATTTGTAACGACTTACAAGCAGAGCTGGTTTCCATTGCGGGAAATTACTGGCTCAGCGATCAAATTGAAAGTGAGTACTGGCAGAAAAAAATCATGCTAAGCATGACTGATGATGTTCTGCACCTCGATGTACTTGCGATATAGAAAGATAAAAAGGAAAAGATAATGGCACGCATTATTGTTGTAACGTCAGGTAAAGGTGGTGTTGGTAAAACCACTTCAAGTGCGGCTATCGCCTCAGGACTGGCTTTAAAAGGTAAAAAAACAGCAGTTATCGATTTCGATATCGGCCTACGTAACCTTGATTTGATTATGGGCTGTGAACGCCGCGTTGTTTACGACTTCGTAAACGTAATCAATGGTGAAGCAACTTTGAATCAGGCAATGATCAAAGATAAGCGCACCGACAACCTATTCATTCTTCCAGCTTCACAAACTCGCGATAAAGATGCGCTGACTAAAGATGGCGTACGTCGTGTATTTGATGAACTTGACGAAATGGGTTTCGATTTCATCATTTGTGATTCACCTGCTGGTATTGAGCAGGGTGCATTAATGGCACTTTACTTTGCTGATGAAGCGATTGTTACGACGAACCCTGAAGTATCATCAGTACGCGATTCAGACCGTATTCTAGGTATTCTAGACTCTAAGTCTCGCCGTGCAGAAGAAGGCCTAGAGCCAGTTAAGCAGCACTTGCTTCTTACTCGCTATAACCCTGCACGTGTAACTCAAGGCGAAATGCTAAGTGTTGAAGATGTTGAAGAAATTCTGCACATTTCACTACTGGGTGTTATTCCAGAAAGCCAAGCGGTTTTAAATGCATCAAACAAAGGTGTTCCAGTAATCTTTGATGATGGTTCTGACGCTGGTATGGCTTACGACGACACTGTTGAACGTCTTCTTGGTGGCCAAATTGATTTCCGTTTCTTAACCGAAGCGAAAAAGGGTATTTTCAAACGACTATTCGGAGGCTAATCAGCAATGTCATTACTAGAGTTTTTTAGACCGCAGAAAAAATCATCGGCAAACCTAGCTAAAGAACGTTTGCAAATTATTGTTGCAGAACGTCGCAGCCATAATGACCCTGCACCGTCATATTTACCTCAGCTTAAAGAAGACATTCTAAAAGTGATCGCTAAATATGTAGAAGTTGATCCTTCAATGGTCGATCTATCGTTTGAGCACAAAGATGACGACATTTCAGTGTTAGAACTGAATGTTAAACTGCCAGATGACGAGAAATAACCTCACGTAAAGCCACACTATTCACGGCTCCACTTCTATGTGTAGCCGTGCTCTTCATCCCAGACCTTTCCAACCTACGTCAATAAATACTCGCTCATAACCAGTGGTTATCAGTGCAATAATCAACCTTTATTATCCGTACTTATTAATATTTTGTATTCTTTCTCCGTTCCCAATAACTCAGAGAGAAACCACTTATGTTATCCCTAAACAATAAAATCAAAGCGTCGATCATTTCTGTTGCTCTATTTGTTGTTACAGGATGTAGTTCACCAGCACTGGATGCAGACAATGAAAATGCCGCTAGAAATAGAGGCGCGGTCGGTGGAGCATTAGTAGGCGCAACTCTGGGTGCATTGACTGGTGACGCTAAGTTAGCTGCTCAAGGCGCTGCTATCGGGGGGGTGACTGGTGGGGTTGCCGGATCAATGAAAGATTTAGATGATTCACGCCAAAGTAACAACACTCAAGTACTCGCTGACGGGCACTCTCAAGATCACCGTAGCGATGCGGAAAAGCGAGTGGCTGAACTAGAAGCTGAATTAAGAATTAGAGAGTTAGAACAGCAATTGTCGGAAACTCAAATATAATAAGCAGATTAAGGCATTAAGTTCATAGATAAAAGAAAGGGAAAGTGTAGCAACACCTTCCCCTCTATAACTCTATACATTGTTGAGTTGTATTATTTGATTGCTTTACTCAGCTTTTCACCCAATACATCCAAACGCCAACCTTGCATTACATCAGGCAGTTTTGCTGGATCGCGGTCATGCTTCCAAACCCAACTTAACACTTGGTTTAGCTGCTTTTTAGATGCCAAAAACTCAGTAGCAAGACCAGATGCCGTAGATGCTTTTTTCACTTCATCTTTCAGTACCTTGAATAACTGCTTATAACCAGGGTAATCCATTAAGCGTTCAATTTTCGCTGGGTATTCTTCTTCTGGAGTGTGTTCAGCAAGCTTCACAATAGAACTGATTTTTGCGCTATGGCGACGTACAGCTCGTGGATCAATATCTTCTTGCTCCATTTGGCGAGCATTGGTTATTGAAAAGCGCGCAACAGTAAGTAAATCCTGCTCTTTGAAAACAAAGTTCAACGCTAAATCACGCTTCACGGCTTCTTTATAACGCCACGTTGCTAACGGGCGCAAGATAGCCAGTTGCTTAGGGTTCAGTTGCCAAGCACCTTTTATCTCTAAGTATGCTTTTTCTGGCTGTGCTTTCTTGATTCGCTTAGTAACTAACAGCTCTGACTCTTGCTGAGCTGCGTCCCACCAGCCTGCAGCCTGCACTTTTTCAAGTAGCATGTTATACATTGGCATTAAGTAATGAACGTCTGCCGCCGCGTAATCTAGCTGCTTCTGTGAAAGTGGGCGCGCCAACCAATCAGTACGAGACTCGCTCTTATCAAGCTCGACACCAACAAATTCTTTCACTAATGCAGCAAAGCCCGTTGATAAACCATGACCCAAGAATGCAGCCATTACCTGCGTGTCCACCATAGGGAAAGGAGTACAGCCAAACGCATTTTGGAATACTTCTAAATCTTCACCACATGCGTGCAAAACTTTAAGAACTGACGTGTCTTGGAGTAACCCTTTAAATGGTGACATGTCATCCATAGCAACAGGGTCGATCAACGACAAAGTTTCGCCATCAAATAGCTGGATTAATCCCAATTGAGGAAAAAATGTTCTTGTACGGACAAACTCAGTATCGAGCATCACTACATCAGCTTCACGCGCTTGCAGACAAACACGTTCAAGGTCATTCAATTGGGTAATAATTTGATAGTTCACACAAACTCTCGCTTGATTTGATTGGCGGTCGGATACAAAAATGCCGACATGAATTGTCGGCATTCTAACATCATTTAAACGCTACTGCTTCCGCTTAAGCGCTTTTTGCTTGTGCGAGTTGTGCGTCATTTTCTTCACGAAGAACACGACGAAGAATTTTACCAACATTGGTTTTTGGTAACTCTTCCTTAAATTCAACCAACTTAGGTACTTTGTACCCCGTTAAGTGTTCACGACAGTGCGCAATAACTTCTTCCTTGGTTAAGCTAGGATCTCGTTTAACAACGTAGATTTTAACCAACTCACCAGACACGTCATTGGCTTGACCAATCGCTGCGACTTCCAATACTTTGCCATGCAGTGCGACGACATCTTCAATCTCGTTCGGGTAAACATTGAAACCAGATACAAGGATCATGTCTTTCTTACGATCGACTATATGCAGCAACCCTTCATCGTCAAATTTAACGATATCCCCCGTTGATAACCAACCGTCTTGATCAATAACTTCTTTGGTTGCTTCTGGGCGCTGCCAGTAACCTTGCATAACTTGAGGGCCACGAACTTGTAGTTCACCAGTTTGGTCATTCGCAACAGGTTTACCTTCATCATCAACAATACGAACATCCGTTGAAGGCACTGGTAGGCCAATTGCACCAGTGTAGTCTTTCAAGTCGTATGGGTTACCCGTAACCAATGGAGAGCATTCTGTTAAGCCATAGCCTTCAAGCAGGTGCACACCGGTTGTTTTCTTCCATTGCTCTGCAACTGCACGTTGAACAGCCATACCTCCGCCAACTGAAAGACCAAGGTTACTGAAATCTAACTCGTGGAAGTCTTCATTATTCACTAAAGCGTTAAACAGTGTGTTTACACCTGTAATAGCAGTGAAGGAGTATTTTTGTAGCTCTTTGATGAACCCCGGAATATCACGAGGGTTTGTGATCAATAGGTTCTGTCCACCAATCTCAACAAACAGTAAGCAGTTCACTGTTAGCGCAAATACGTGATATAGCGGTAATGCTGTCACTACCAGTTCACGGCCTTCTTTCAATACAGGGCCGTACGCACCTTTCGCTTGTAGAACATTAGCAATCATATTGCGGTGAGTCAGAATCGCACCTTTCGCTACACCAGTAGTACCACCTGTGTATTGTAGGAATGCAATGTCTTCACCTGACATAAATGGCTTCACATATTGCAGGCGGCGACCTTTATGGAGTGCCTGACGAAATGAAATAGCACCTGGTAGGTTGTACTTTGGCACCATGCCTTTTACGTATTTCACAACGAAATCGACAATTGTACCTTTAGCACGTGGCAGCATTTGACCAAGGCTAGTTAAAACAACGTGCTTAACCGGTGTTTTATCAACGACTTTTTCAAGAGTACTAGCGAAGTTGGATACGATAACAATCGCTTTCGCACCGGAGTCGTTCAGCTGGTGTTCAAGTTCTCGTGGAGTG
>NZ_JAKJSW010000333.1:0-3075 GCF_050337375.1 Vibrio makurazakiensis
CAGACTTACTCCCTGGGATGATTATCAAATCAGCATGAGACAAAGACTCCCCCTTACCTACATACCTAAGGTTAATGTCAGGGTTCAAACGTAATGCATCAAAATCTGTATGATTACTAATTCGTGTGAGTACAGGAACAACAACGTTAAGCTTAACTGAACTGCCTTGAACTTGTTCTGACGTAATCGCATCTTCCGCTTCTAAGTTAAAGCCATGTAAATAAGGGAGAACGCCAATAACAGGCTTCCCCGTTTTTTCTTCTAGCCAGTCTAACCCAGACTGTAATAGCGAAATATCACCACGAAAACGATTAATGACAAATCCCTTAACCCTTGCTTGTTCAGATTCCGACAATAACGCTAGCGTGCCAAACAAATGAGCGAATACGCCGCCTCGGTCGATATCAGCAATAATAATAACAGGGACATCAGCTTCTTCCGCAAAACCCATGTTCGCAATATCATTAGCTCGTAAGTTAATTTCTGCAGGGCTGCCAGCACCTTCAATCATGACGCTGTCATACTCAGCTGTCAGCTTTGAGAAAGAATCCAAGACAGTATCCATCGCTACCTTTTTATAATCATGGTAACCAGTAGCGTCCATATTGGTAATTGCTTTGCCTTGTAAGATAACTTGTGCGCCAGTATCAGAGTTTGGTTTCAGCAATACTGGGTTCATGTGGATTGAAGGTAACAAGTTGCATGCCTGCGCTTGAACAGCTTGTGCTCGCCCAATCTCCCCACCATCAGGCGTTACCGCACTGTTTAAAGCCATATTTTGTGGTTTAAAGGGGGCAACTTTAATACCTTTTCTCGCTAACACGCGGCATAACCCTGCCACCAAGACACTTTTACCCGCGTCAGAAGTTGTTCCTTGAACCATTAAAGCTGTTAGTGGAGTGCGCATTTTAAATTCTGTTGTTGTTCTATATTTTTCTATATTAACCAGATTAACAGTTAGATGCTCGATAAAATGAATGGAGAATGAATGTGTTACTCACTCTGTATTCAATCTCAATGTTGTTTAATAGACCCATCAACTTACTAAGGGAACACAGGACAACATCATGAAAAAATCAATTATCGCTATCGCATCAACACTTATCCTTGCACCAACTATCGCACTTGCAGGCGGCGACAAACACGAAGGCAAAGAACAGCTAGTACAATACACTGGCCCTGTAGAATCAGTTAGCGTGGCTTCATTGTTAGCAGACACAAGCATGTTTACGGAAAAAGACGCAGTTGTAGATGGGAAAATCGTCAAGCAACTAAATAAAGACACGTTTATATTTTCTGACGGTAACAGCGAAATTCAAATAGAGCTAGATGACGATATTAAGCTAGACCAAGCGTTAACCGCAGATACTGCAATTCGTATTTTCGGTGAGTATGAAGGTGGCAAGACACCTGAAATAGAGGTTGATCACATTCAATTGCTTTAATTGTAACCAATACATACCTCAAAATAGATAAATTCGATCTAAATGGCCTGCATATTGCAGGCCTACTTGTATTATACTGTTTCCAATACAAGATTTTTGAGGCTCACATGTTTGGTATTACAAACAATAGGTTACTACTCGGTTTAACCGCTCTATTTTCAGTTTCAGCGCAAGCGAACAACTTTAACTATAATACCTTTGAGCTCCGAGCAGCAGCGAGCCCAAGTACATTTGGTACCGAATTTACCACCTACTTTACTGAGAACAGCCACTTCGTTGGGAGATTCGATACAGGTATGGATGGTGACTGGGATGCCGCTGGTGGTATTGGTTTTAATGGTCCTATAGGTCAATTTGCTGACATGTACGGGCAAATACTGGTTCACCACATCCGGTATGAAGATGAGATCCCAGAAGACGAAGTGAAAACCGAAGTTAACATTGGTGTAAAAGCTTGGCTTATGGCTGGCGTAGAAGGTAACGTTCGAATCGGTCAGATCGACTCTAGTTCCGTATTCGGTTTCGGTGCGCGTTTCCACTCGACAGAACAACTTTCTATGGGTGTTGATTTCCGTAATAACGGAACTTATGGCCACCAAATTCTAATGTCTGTTCGATTTGGCTACTAATTCAATTCAGCTWTAAATCACACTGATTCACCCTAGCTAACATATAGCACTATTATATACGCAAGGTTTTATATAGATCTTTACCATGGTACGGCGTACTGGTATTCTCTTGAAAACCTTGCTTAATGGAGCTGTAATAGCAAATGGGTATATCAATTAAAAACAAACTAACACTAATCTTCGTCGTCATTATCTTCTTAATGACTGCTCTACAAACTTACTTAACTGGTCGTCAATTATTAGATGAAACTTACCGTTCAGTCCAAAAACACGCCAATACCCTAACCTCTTCAAATGTCTCAGGTATTGAGAAGTGGATTGATGGACGCATTTCCGTTGTAAATGCCGCTAAAGATGCATTTAAATATACGGATGACCCTACAAGTTACTTTACTCAAAGTACAAATGCAGGTCAGTTTCAAATTGCTTACGCGGGTCTTTCTAACGGCAAATTTTTGCAAGGTGTCGATTTACCCGTGCCTGACGGCTATGACCCAAGAACTCGCTCTTGGTACCAAAATGCGATATCAAAAAACACCACAACAATTACCGAGCCTTATATCGATGTCGCAACAAATGATCTTGTTGTTACTATCGCCTCGTCGTTCAATACAAATGGTTACTCCGGTGTAATTGGCGCCGACCTAAACTTAAACTCGCTAATAGATGATATCGTGAGCATAGAGCAACCAGGTGTTTWCGCCTTTTTAGTCGATGGCAAAGGTAATATCGTTGCTCATAAAGATCGTTCACTAGCACTACAATCAGTGTCGAATATTTCTAAGAATCTATCTAGCCAAAAAATTAAATCACTTGCGAGTAACAGCTCATATGAAGAATTACTTGTTGGTCGTGCTGAAGCATTCATTTCTGTTAAGAAAATACCGAAAACTGATTGGTACTTTACGGTTGTAATCGATAAAGAAAAGTCATTCGCTTCTTTCCGTTCGGTTCTTCGCCAGTCTGTAATTTTTGGTTTACTGCAACTCGCTGTTATTGCA
>NZ_JAKJSW010000334.1:0-3044 GCF_050337375.1 Vibrio makurazakiensis
GTAACAAGCGGAGCGATAATACTGATGGTAGAGACCAATTGGCGGATACTACGACCACGAGAGATTCGAGCGATGAAGATAGCCATCATAGGGCCATAACCAAGGAACCAACCCCAGAAGAACACTGTCCACCAACTCAACCAACCTTCGTCACCGCGGTAAGTCGCCATTGGAATAAAGTTGTCGACCATGCTGCCAACACCTTGGATGTAACCATTCACAATGAAGTTAGTTGGGCCAAAGATCAGGATATAAATCATCAATGCCATTGCTAAAATCACGTTGTAACGACTTAGCATTTGCATGCCACGATTTAGGCCACTAAGTGCAGACAACGTATAAAGCGCAATCGCAAACAAAATGATAATTAGCTGAGTGGTAAAGCCATCTGGAATTTCAAATAAGGCATTAAGTGCGTAGCTGACTTGCAAGCCAAGGAAACCAATTGGGCCTATCGTGCCGGCTGCAACCGCAACAATACAACACGCGTCGATTAACGCTCCGGTATGGCCTTTCAGTGCACGTTCACCTAAAACTGGATATAACAAAATGCGAGGTTTAAGAGGCAAGCCTTTATCATAATGCAGGTGCATGACCACGATAGACGTTAAGCTTCCGACAATCGCCCAAGCCAAGAACCCCCAGTGCATAAAAGATTGTGATAAAGCGTTAACGGCACCTTGCTGGGCATTTTCTTGTGACCCGTAAAGCGGCGGCGGACTCACATAATGTGCAATAGGCTCAGCCGCAGCCCAGAAAACCCCACCACCGGCAAGCAGCGTACAGAAGATGATTGCCATCCAACGGAATCCGTCCATCTCAGGCTTAACCACACCACCGAGAATGACTTTACCGGTTCGCCCGACGGCTAAACCAATACCAATAAGGAAAGTCAAAAGCAGTAACAATTGCCAATATGGTCCGAAGACTTTCACCGACCATGCGAATCCAGTGTTAACTAGACTGGAAAGCAATTCCCCATCAAATAAAGCTAGAGCAACAAACAGTGCGATGAACCCACCGCTGTACCACAAAGCCGGATTGCTAAGACCTAACTTGTCGGATGTAGATTCTGGCTGGCTCGCCTTGTTACTAGCAGAGTGACTGGCAGATAGATTACCAGCCCCTACTAAGTTTGAAGATTTCACGCTATTGGTTAAATCAGACATACTCTGACTCCAGAGGTTTCTTTGCAGCTGTCATTTAATGATGACTACAAGAGGTGTATTTAACACCTGCCCTATTATTTTTGTATTGGCAGGCTGTTCCATGTTTGGGTTACCGCTTTTAAAATAGGCTTTGTCCTTATATGTAACGGGGAACCTTATTTGTTCGGTTCTAACCCGTCCTTAAGGAAGTTAAACCAGTTTTCACCCAGTACTTGTCCCGCCTCGGATTCACTAAATCCGTGGCGCATTAATCCGTTGTATATATTTTCCATTCCTGCACTTCCGCAGAACCATGGCAAAGCATCAGGCCAACCGGAGTTACTAGCAGAGCCTTCACCGTAATCCATCGCTTTTGACCAACGGCCATTTCGCATCCACTCCAGCACCGCTTGTGGTTGGTTAAGGCACAAATCACTACCAATTCCTAGATGCTCAACTCCCACCATATCTGCTGTCGTCGCAACCATTTGGCAGAAGTCTTCTAGAGTGCACTGGCTGCCATTTGGTAGGTGGAATGGGTAAAGGCTAAACCCAATCAAACCACCGCGCGCAGTGAGCGCTTTGATCACATCGTTGGATTTATTTCGCAATGCATCATGCGCAAAAGTAGGGTTAGCATGGCTGATACAGATAGGACGTGAAGATAGCTCTATCGCTTCAAGCGTAGAACGCTCAGCACTGTGAGACATGTCGATGATCATCCCTACTCGGTTCATCTCTTCGATGGCTTGCTTACCAAAGCGAGTGATCCCCGTGTCATTTTTCTCGTAGCACCCCGTCGCCAGTAAGCTTTGGTTGTTGTACGTCAATTGCATGATCAATAGACCTTGCTGACGCATCACTTCGATCAACCCGATCTCATCATCGATTGGAGAGCAATTTTGTGCCCCCAAGAAAATCCCAACTCTGCCTGTCGCTTTAGCCGTTTCAACATCTGCCATAGAATGAATTGGCATGATCAAATCAGCATTTTGCTCAAACCTTAGGTTCCATTCAGCAAAGCGAGAAAGTGTTTCACGAGCCGTCTCGTGGTACACCATGGTGGCGTGTACTGCCGTAATACCGCTGGCTTTTAGAGTTTGAAAATATTCTCTATCCCAATTGCAATACTGCAGTCCATCTATAACAATCCGTTGCTGGTACATAACCACTCCCTAAAAACAATCTTAATTTTGATATGTAGTGGTGCGCATTGTGGGCACCACCGAGTCACAATTAGTAAGGACGTTGGTAAGCAGTTTTCACCACTGTGTAGAACTCTTTCGCGTATTGACCTTGTTCACGAGGGCCAAAGCTAGACTCTTTTCGACCACCAAACGGGACATGGTAGTCAGTACCCGCTGTTGGCAAGTTCACCATTACACAACCGGTTTGAGCTTGTTGTTTGAACATTGCACTCGTACGTAGGCTCTGAGTAATGATGCCGCCAGTAAGACCAAAGCGAGTGTCATTTGTTGTGGCGATAGCTTCTTCTAAGTCAGCAACACGAATTACGCTCGCCATAGGTGCAAACACTTCTTCTTGGTTCACTTCCCAGCTGTTTTTTGTATTAAGGAAAAGCGTCGGAGACATGTAGTAACCTTCATGCTCTAGATTCAAACGTTCACCACCGAATGCGAGTTCCCCGCCACTTTGGCGTGCTTTTTCAATCCAATTGAAGTTAGATTCAAGCTGTTTGCCATCCACAACTGGTCCCATGAACACACCATCTTGCATAGCGTGGCCCACTTTAAGTTCGCTCATTCGTTTGATTAGCGCTTCAACGTATTTGTCGTGAATACCATCCATAACCACTAAAYGAGATGACGCGGTACACTTCTGACCAGCGCCAGAGAATGAACCCGCAATGGTTGCATCAACCGCCGTTTGAATATC
>NZ_JAKJSW010000335.1:0-3017 GCF_050337375.1 Vibrio makurazakiensis
GGATTGAATGTAGCGTAGATCAAACTCAATGCGCTTTTCCATTTTGTCCAAGGTATCCGTTTCGCCTCTAAATCCGTTGACTTGTGCCCAACCCGTTATCCCGGGTTTAACTTTGTGCCTAAGCATGTATCGGTCAACTAATTGTCGGTACTCTTCATTGTGGGCTACCGCATGTGGACGAGGGCCAACGATAGACATTCTTCCTTGCAAAACATTAATAAATTGAGGAAGTTCATCTAGCGAAGTGCGTCGTATAAAAGCGCCAAATCTAGTTACACGAGGATCATTTTTAGTCGCTTGTTTAACTACATTGCCGTTATCCATCGACTTCATAGACCTAAATTTCCAAACTTTAATCGGCTTTCCATCAATTCCGTAACGTATTTGTTTAAATATGACAGGTCCGGGAGAAGATGCCTTAACACCTATAGCTACAAACAAAAGGACAGGGCTGATTAATAATAAAATAAAGAAAGATAAAATAACGTCCTCGACCCTTTTTATAAACGTGCTTGCTCCATAAAATGGAGTATCGTGAACACTGAGCGTTGGTACTGTACCTACATTTTTCCATCTTGATTGAATTAAGTCATACGTAAAGAAATCAGGTACGATATAAACTCTTGCAGTGCTATCAGAAAAATATTTTATTATTTGCTTAATTCGATTGTTTGCTTCCATAGGTAGTGCAACGTATACATGTCTAAAACTTCTTTCTTTCGCCAGTGAGAGTGCATCATTTATTTTCCCATTAACAATAAAAGGGGTTGATGATATTGATAACCTGCTATCTTCTCTATCGTCATATACACCTACTAATTTTAGTCCTAGGCTTTTATTTTTAATCTCGTTAGCTAATGCTATGCCTGAAGGGGTAGCCCCGATTATAATTGCTTTTTGTTCATATGATTTTGAGTAGTAATTATGTTCAATATATCTATAAATAGCTCTCCAACTGGACATTAATATAGGTGTAGCTATAAACCATATTCCGATGACAACACGAGAGAAGTTCACTGTTTCTTTGGAAAAGAAGGTAATGAGTAACAAACATGTTATAGAGGCTACCCAAGAAAGCCAAAGACAAATATGCGATTGCTTAATGGAGACCAAATTAGACATTTGGTATAACTTGGTAACTTCTGAAGATAATGTAAAAACAAACACCATCAAACTTACTATTACTAAATAGTTAAGGTTTACTTCACCAATATATAGAAGAACGGAAGTCAAAAGAGTTGACACTATGATAGCGCTATCAACTAAACGATGAATTATTATTGACTCTTCACCATGGTTTTTTATTAATTCCACCTTCACCCTTCCCTAACATCCCGTTTAGACATGCTACCGCCCTCAGGTTATAAAGCTCCTACTGTGCTTAATAATGAACGATAGTTTATTTAATTTGGGCTTCTAACAAAAATGTAGGGGCTATTCTGCGGGTATCATATGTAAAACGATATAGATAATTCACGCAAGAAATGAAGTTCTTATAAATGAGAGGCAGTTTCATTGATTTGACAAATGAGTCACCTTTACGTCGCACAAAACCTTGGATTTATAAATMATACGGTTGACATTTAGGGTATATGACTCAGCCGAAATTGATGGTAAATCTATCAATTATATCAGTCAGACATTACTTGTTCGTAGAGTTGTTAATAGTGGTTCGGGCACTGGGAAGGTGAGAGAGAGGATTGTTCTTGAGTAAAAAAGCCCCCGCGTACTTTCGTAGGCGGGGGCTTTTTGAAGCTATGTTATTAAATCACTTTAGAATTTATTTTGAGCGACGCTCAATAACAGCATTAGCTAGTTGGCGAAGTACTTTTTCAGTATCTCCCCAGCCAATACACGCATCGGTAATAGACTGACCGTATGTTACAGCTTTGCCATCAACTAAATCCTGGCGGCCTTCAATAAGGTGAGATTCAATCATTACTCCGAAGATAGCGCTATCACCACCAGCAATTTGCGAACTCACGTCATCTGATACATTGATCTGACGTTGGTACTGCTTAGAGCTGTTTGCGTGACTAAAATCGATCATCACTTTCTGTGGTAAACCAGATGCTTCTAGTTGCTTTTTAATATCGCCAACATGGTCAGCACTGTAGTTTGGTTCTTTGCCGCCACGAAGGATAATGTGGCAATCCGGGTTACCTGCCGTTTCTACGATAGCAGAATGACCGTACTTGGTAACCGACAAGAAATGGTGAGATGCGCTAGCAGAGCGAATTGCGTCTGTTGCGATTTTAATGTTTCCATCTGTACCGTTCTTGAAACCAACAGGGCAAGACAAACCTGATGATAATTCACGGTGAACCTGTGATTCAGTCGTACGTGCGCCAATCGCTCCCCAACTAATAAGATCAGCTACATACTGAGGCGTAATCATGTCTAGGAACTCACTAGCTGTAGGCATACCCATATCTGTAAGATCTAACAGTAATTTACGACCAATACGTAGGCCATCGTTTAACTTAAAAGTATCATCCATGTACGGGTCGTTGATTAAACCTTTCCAACCAACTGTGGTACGTGGTTTCTCGAAATAAACTCGCATAACGATTTCTAGGTGATCACCTAGTTCATCACGTAATACTTTCAGTTTTTTACCATATTCAATCGCGGCTTCTGGATCATGGATTGAGCATGGTCCGACGATAACCAGTAGACGGTCATCATTATCTTCCAAAATATTGTGAATCGCTTTACGGCTTTCAAAAGTTGTAGAAGAAGCAGTTTCTGTTGCTGGGAACTTTTCTAAAACGGCAACAGGGGGTAATAACTCTTTTACTTTATTAATTCTTACATCATCAGTTTGGAACATTGCTTACTTCTTCCTATATCATCTTTGTGCAAAGCCTTATAGCTAAACGGCTACAGATTAACCAGCACTTATTTTGTTGTTACCTGTAACTTATCGACTAAAAACCACAACTTCAATCACTATTTGAAAAAGAACGCAATTTTTTTTATGTATTATCTAAAAAACACTTTGTATATATAAATTT
>NZ_JAKJSW010000336.1:0-3010 GCF_050337375.1 Vibrio makurazakiensis
AATTAGTTCTAAGTTTAACTACCTTTTACTTGATACATAATATCGGCTTGTGATTTTACTAGTTCAGCGTCTGTAGGAAGGTACATCCTAATCAAAAAGTTCCCCCCGCTTTCAACCGTCGCATTGCCACTACCTACTTTACAGTTAGTAGTAAATGATAAGGAGTTTCCATTGTCTGTCATCTCACTATGAGGAATATAAAAGTCATTCTCATGGATCCAACCATCTGCACCGTAAAAGGTTGCAGAGAGGTAACCGTTGTTCTCCCAATCAAGAGCTGGTTTTTCAATTACCCACGTTTGACACTGTTCTGATGTCACCTGTAAAGGAACATACTGAGCCGTGTCCATAGGAAGCCCTCCCCAACCATAAGCAGCTGCATAAAGATAATTATGCGGATCAACATCCTTTAATGTTTTTCCAAAAGCATTGTGCCCTGCTATAGGTTGTTCTCCAGCATTGACCTGACGAACAAGTTCATCACGAAAGGCAATTACCTCTTCAGCATCAAAACCTTTGGAAGTATATGGTCGGTCTGAATTTGCTTGAAAATGGAGTTTTGCTTGACGATTCTTCGTATCATCGTAGTCTCCATTGTCACGTGTTCTTGCCAATAAATAGACATACTCTCCTTGAATATCATCAGCAGACACAGTTAACTCTTCACCGTTTTTCACGACTTGGTGGAATAAGTGATGTTCATCGATTATGTGGATAATCTGAAACTCATCAGACTTTGGTACCGTGAAGGTAGCACCTTCACTTACATCAACAATCGCAATGGAGTACACGACATCACGGTTAGAGCGGATCACTTGCTGATTATCAATCGCTACTGGATCGTCATGCATCCAAGTATTAACGCCCACTTTTTCCTGTACGCCATTAAAGTACCAGTCTGACTCTGCAACCACATAATTATCCAATGTGACAGGGGCTGCGACACAGCTGAATGAACCAATTAGGGATAGAGATAATAGTGTTTTTTTCATATGTGACTCACTAATTTAAAGATAAATAGCATTCCTTCTGAAAAACGCATACATCAGTACTAATCAAATTTAGTTTTAACAAGCGATGCGACATATTCCATTACATATATCTTCTACAATATTGAGTGCATCCAGTTTTGAATATTTTAATTTTCTTATCTTGCTGTTAAGCTGAACTTAAGAGTCTGCAAGCAAAGGAATAGCCATTGAATATCGATAAGTTTAAGAACCTTGACCTTAATCTTCTAAAATTATTTTCCGTGGTATATCAACAACGCAACTTAAAAAAGTCGTCTGAACTTTTATTTATATCGCCTCCCGCTGTTAGCCAAAATATAAATAAATTAAGAGATCACTTTGAGGACGAATTATTTGTAAAAACTCCAAAAGGTTTTGATACAACCCCATTTGCAGATACTCTTTTCTCTGCGCTATCCCCCGCTCTGACTCAGCTGTCGAATGCTGTGAATACACATGGGGAGTTTGAACCTAGTAAGCTCGATGGCACTATTACTGTTGATATGGGGCAGCAAATTATTCCTTGGCTATCTCCAATGATGTTTACTGAGATATCTCACCTTTGCCCAAATGTCACATTCGCTTCTCATAATATGACCACAGAAACGGCATCAATGATGAAAGCTGACCAAGTAGATATTGCTGTTCAATTTCAATTTTCAAACACGACAAAAGACATTTACGAGCTGCCGTTGGGAGAAGTGAGTTTTGTTGCCGTTGTCCGCGAAGATCATCCGTTTAGTAAAGCCAGTGCTACGCTAGAGGAGTTGCTGGAATACAACTTTGCACTTATTGAGATGCCATTTTTTAACACCTTTCATAACTCACTCATTGAGCAAGTTGTTGCTAAAAAAGGGCTCAATATTAATGTTGTTCACCGTAGTACATCCGCGATTAGTATACGTGAGGTGGTTTTAAACTCTGACTTAGTTGTACCTGGGCTAGAGAACTTCGTAAAACATAACAGCGAGGGATTGAGAGCGATAAAAGTTACTAATGTAGAAGAACTCACTACTCTCTCCTTATGTGCTTATATACACAAAAAGAACAGAAAAAGTAAGAAACACTTATGGCTATACGAAATGATTAAGTCACTCGTCCAAGCATAAATAACGTGAAAGCCGTTGGCGAAGCCTATAAATAGAGCTAGATAACTTCTCTATTTACGAGTGTTACTAGTAAATGTTGATTACCGATAAGATGGATAGTTAACTTTATTCCAAGACTCAGGGGTTATAGCGTTGCCTCCTTTATGTATCTACGTACACGGTAGGAATAAAGTGAGGGGCTTGCATCCCCTCACTTTTAGAATTTACTCTATACGCTCAAAGTTCGGCAAAAGCGTATCTGGTTGCTGTTCAACAAAAGCTCTACTCGGTGAATAAGCTCTAAAGTAGACAAACCAATTTTCATCCTCGCGTGTTTGTACCCAGTTAGCTTCGTTCACACCCTCAGGTTTTTCCGGCGAGAAATGGAAAATGTAATCACCTTGCGTATCTTTCACTGTACCTTCGATATTCGAGCCTACGTCTGCTCGTTCAATATCATTATTAATAATGGCTCGATTGTCGACGTTATAAACAGTAATAGTCCAAAACAGATCGGCGAAGTTCACATCCCCATCCAAGGTTAACGTGTAGTGATTGCTTCCATTTAAGCCGTAGCCATCATTATCACGATAGTTATCTAAATAGATCTGGCCCCAGCCACCATTTTCAAAGCCATGCATAGCAATATCATTAGTCACAGCTTCATAGAACCATGCTGCACGCCCATCTAAGTCGATGCCAAAACCTCGGTCTTGGTTTGGTGTCGAGGCCGTCGCGACTTCCCAAGTGTTGCCTTTATTACCATAAGCAGAATGCGGCAGTCGATCCGTCTTATTAAAATCGATATTTTTTACCATCGCTTCACCCATAACAACGGCTTCCTCTAAAAGTACTTGTTGCTGTGCAGTAATATTAAATGCTTTACCCTTTTCAATACCTAGTGGGCGTAAC
>NZ_JAKJSW010000337.1:0-3010 GCF_050337375.1 Vibrio makurazakiensis
GGACAGGGCTTTGTGTATCAGGGTACGAAAAGGAAACATCACTGAAAGATACCCCCCCTTCAAAGCTTCCACGGTCGATGACTTGGTGCTCAGATTCTTCTTGAGGCAAGTCCATGATCTGATTGAGCCCTTCAACAGCAGAACGGGTCTGTTGGAAACGAAGCATTAATAACGAGAGTTGATTAACAGAACTTGCTGCTCGTCCGCTTAGCATTACGATAGCGATTAATCCGCCCATACTCAAAACGCCTGCGGCAATCTGATAGACGCCAAAAATGATCAAGGTAATCGTCACAATTTGCTGACTAGACTGTATAGAGTGCGTCACTATATTTGAATAGTGTCGAGATTGAGTTTGCCACTGAGACAGCGATGAAACAGTTTGTTCCCAGCGCTTCTGAATCGCCCCTTCAGCGTTATTCTGTTTAATATCTGGCAATGTTGTTAAACAATCAAAAAGCTGGGCTTGACGCTGGGTAGATAAACGAGCCGTCTCGCCAAAACTTTGTTCAACTTTCCCTTTCATAGCAAGGCTTAAAACCAATAATACAAACATGACGGCAACAGGTATAAGCATCATCGCACCACCCAACCAGCCAATGAGCAATAAAAACAACACCGTGAATGGTAAGTCGACCAAGGTAACCAAAGAAATTGAAGTGAAGAAATCTTTCACGCTATCAAAGTCTTGTAACTGTCTAGCGAAAGCCCCTACCGATTGAGGGCGGTTCTCTAGCTTCATGCCAAGCACTTTGGAGAACAGTTGAGCAGACAGCTTATTGTCAATGTACCGACCTGCCATGTCCGTAACAGAGCTACGAGACTCTCGTAATACCCAATCAAATATAACAACAATACCCACACCAGCAGCAAGCACCCATAGAGTATTAAATGCTTGATTTGGAACGACACGATCGTAAACATTCATGGTGAACAAAGGCACGACTAATGCTAAGACGTTGATCATGAAGGAAGCGACGAAAAGGTCTCGATACCAGGGTTTAACTTCTCGAACGACTTTCCAAAGCCAATTTGCGCTATTGTTATCGACTTTCTTTTCAAAATCTTGGACTCTAGCATCCGCTTTGACTTTGATACCAATTTGCCAAATTGACTCAGATAACGTTTCCAGTAGCTCTTCCAAAGTTGTTTGCTTTTCTACGCCGTTTTCTGGATTTATTACTAAGTATTGCTCTGAACTGTCTTTCATGATTATCAGAGGCTGTAAGGTATCGCGAGACAAACCAACAACTGGGAACTGACATTTGGAGAGAAATGCCGACTTAACATGGCTTARTTCAAGCCCTGCTTTCTCTATCGCTCTGGGGAATAGTAATTCATTCAATTGACCCTCTATCAAAGGTAGGCCTGAAGTGACCTTTGAAGAGTGACAACGCACATCAAAATGTCCACATAACCACTCTACACATGCGAGCCAATTGTCTCTATCTCTTTCCAATTTAACTTCCTTATAAAATTGGCGCTGATCAATTAACCGTTAAGTTATTGTCATTTATAATTTTTTGTAATATTTCAGCTTCTGTTGCGCTACTACTGTCTGCCTGATACAGATCATTTAAAGTAATGTCACGTAAAACAATATGCTGCTCGACATTCACGCCGTCTTTCTTTATTTCTAATTTGACACCTTCATCTGYGTCGGAAAGATCCACATAGTCGTCCACTTTAGTGCCACGACCGTTACCAATTCCAACATCTAGGCCATTTAGAATAGCGGAAATATCAATAGAGTCGGTGTTTGGCGCCACGTCAAAATCACTGACTACATCTTTACTCGGGTCACCCACAACTCCAAGTCCTAAGTTATCGAAAGAAAAGGTGTCGTTTCCATTCCCACCAATTAGTAAATCATTATCTGTGGTCGCCGTGATCGTGGAGTCCCCATCAGCAACGAGCTCAATTTGAATTATCGACGATAAACCGACAGCTTCATCTGTTCCGATAATGGCAGCAGGTTCAACCGTAAGCTCAAAAGAGTCTGCACCTGCGTATCCACCGGAAATGGATAAGCTTGGTATATCGGCCAGCTCCACAACATAGTTTCCGTTCACGACACTGCCGTGTGACAGCTCAAGGTTACTAGGGAGCCCGTAGATTGTGACCTGGCCTAATTCGTCTACGTAAGGATTCACTAGTGACAAATCAAGGCCAAGTGGGATTGAACCACTCGCTTCTGCCACTATCGATGAGTACTCAACGGAGAGCAAAGGAGCATCTGGTTCAGGAGTAATCGTGAGCGTAATATCTTGTTGGGTCACATCACCGTTATCGGTGACTAGGCTCCCCAACACAGTATTTGAGTCCTGGGTGAACCCTGACACCGTAATATCTAAATTGCCAAAAGCGTTACCTGCAAAGAATTCAACTTTATCGACAGTACTCGCTGCGACTATAACCGTTGCAATCGCACTGCCATCTATTTGGCTAATAAACTTGCCTGTGGTTGAGCCAATACGAATTCTGTCCAGCCCCTCGAGGCCTGTAGTGTCAGAGGTTGGATTAACTTTAATTGAGATAACAATGAATTCATCGCTGTTCGTTTCAAAGCTATTCGCATCTAATGGAATAGTGATCGCTTCATCCTCACTGCCAGCTATTTCCTCTGGGATATCAAAAAACTCAAGTTTATCGCCAATAGGATTTACGCCGACAATAAAGTCAGAGGTTGTGTAACTAATATCGTAAGTTCCAATTTCTTGCGTGATCGCTTCTAAGCTAAGTTCAATGTCCCCACTGAAATCTCGGGGAGGTAAAATCACTAAGTTACTAAGTTGGCTTGGGTCAAGCTGCCACTCATAGGTTGGTACACCATCAATGTTCCCACCATCTTCACCATTATTGGGAACAAGCTCATAGCTAGAACCATTTTTTATCGCAATGACAGCACCTTCAGGAACACCTTTTAAGCTCAAGGACATATTTTCAGAGCCATCTTGATCGACAAGCTCTGCGCTCATCGAACTCAGTGAAATATAGTTATCTTCATCGC
>NZ_JAKJSW010000338.1:0-3001 GCF_050337375.1 Vibrio makurazakiensis
CTATCAGATATAGGAGATATTTTGTCATTTAGCCTTTGAACTTTATCTATATCAATATCTAATGCTACGACTTCATTATTTTGAGCCAACAGTAATGCATTTGATAGACCTACGTAGCCAATACCTACAATAGCAATCTTCATTTTTCCACCCAATATTTCCATTATATTTTCGTGTCAGAGTAGTTTCCATAAACTCCGTATTCACCGTATCCATAATTCGCTTTAGCGACTTTTCCATTTATCTGATTGATAATAATTCCATTGACGACTATTTCATGACCAGATAATTTGGCTAAAGTGTTTTTAATAGTTTTAACGCGAGTACTGTTCGCTTTAGCTACTATGAGTACAAAATCTGATAGCTGGCTAATAATTAGTGAGTCACTTACAGGCAACGTTGGAGGTGTATCAATTATGATACGGTCATACTTATTATCTAAACTATTTAACAGCTCAGAAAAGCGAACTGATCCTAGCAACTCTTGAGGATTTGAAGTCAACATCCCTGCTGCTAGAATAGACAGGCCTGAATCATGATCCTTGAATATGCATTCATTAAGTTCAGTTCCCATCAACAAGTGGTTGGTCACACCTTGCTGGTATTTTTTCTTTCCGAACCGCTCTGCTATTGCGGACTTTCTAAGATCACAATCGACGAGCAATACATTTTCCATTTTCGAAAAAGATATCGCTAAATTTATGGCTGTAGTTGTTTTGCCTTCACCAGGTAATGAGGACGTCACTGCCAATCTTTTCTGCTGTTTCTGGGAGTAAGTTAAAAGCAATGATGTTCTAATTGAGCATATAGACTCATTGAACGTCATTTCCTTGTTATCAAAAAATACCGACGAGTCCAGATGCTTATTTTTGAATTTTTTCGATTTTACTTTTGGGATTCCACCTAACGGAACAAGACCAAATAACTCCTCGAAGTGTTTAATTGATTCTATTGTGTTACGTAATGCATCAATTAAGAAAACAACAACCGCACCAAATATAAAACTAGTCACTAAAGCTATTATTGCGATCAGTTTTCTTTTGGGGGACGATGGCTTTTGCGGTATAAGAGCCTTGTCTGTAAACCTAGCATTTGTTGCTTCAAAATCACCTGTTGCTGTAGTTTCCTTTTGGCGATTTAAAAACAAATTCAATACGTTCCTGTTCGTATTCACTTCACGCTTAAGTGACTCATACTCACGCTTTTTTATTGTTAAACTCCTAAACTCGTCTTTTTTCTGTGCTAATTCTTTTCTAATTAGCCTCTCTTGGGCTCGTGCTGTCGATAATTCTTTACCAACTCCCTTAATGAGTTGAGAGACAATTTGTTCTACCTGCTTGCTGACCAACTTAACTTGAGCCGCAGCTTGAATCATTTTGTCGTGTTTTGGGCCGTATCTTTGCGAAAGATCAGTTAGATCTGTTTCGGCTTGCAGTTGAACTGTTCTTATCGCGACTATCTGAGGATGTTCTGATATCAACGGAATCGTAGCGAATGTGTTGATATCACCATTTGTTCTCTTTTTTAATGCTAGATACGCTGATTCAATTTCAATTCTTCGATCAGTAACTTCGGCAAGTCTGTTGCTTAAACTAGCGATTTCAGAACTTGCTAGAGAGTCGATTCCCTGGTCATCAATCAACCTTTCTTCGGTCAAAAATCTAGTCAGTGCCATCTCTGACTGATCAAGTTGAGACTTCAGTTCATGTAAACGATTTGAAATCCAATCTGCGGCTTCTTTTGTTGCTGAAAGCCGAGACTCCAGATTCAGTTCGATATATGCCTTTCCTATTTCATTCGCAATTTCAGCAGCCAACTCCTGATCTTGAGAAGTGAATGAAATTTTTACCAATTGAGTTTTTGAAATAGGTGAAATTGACACACTGCTCTTAAAAACGTTGAGCACATTTTGTCTAATCTTCTCAGCGTTGTGGGGGTCGAGTTTGGGTGTGGTTATATATGATTGAAATAATGGTGACGTTTTTATCGAGTCAATTAATGACTTATTTCCCCTTAAACTAGCATTGAACTCTTCATTTTCTGACAGGTTCAGTTTATCTATAACTCTTTCAGCTATTTGATTTGATTTTAATATCTCAAATTGTGTTAAATAATATTCTTTTTGCGTGGAATCTATTCCAACCACTTCATCTATCGAGATTGCATTTCTAGTTTTCGCTTCAATAAGCAAAGTAGCTGTTGCTCTATACTTTTGGGTCATCGAAAACACCACAAGGATAGTAATAGCTGTAACTAAAAAGGAGAATAGTGTTATCTTGAAAGCATTTTTTTTGAGGAGTAACACGTAACGACCAACATCGATAATTTCTTCCGTATTACTGTTTTCTTCAAATCTTAATTCCATGAACTGTCACTCTGTTTCTAATGTTTCGTTCAAAATTTTTATCTTACGAGGTGGCTATTCAACGCCAAAGAGAACTGACAGTGTATACTGTATCTCCTGGCCCAACTTGGTCGTTCAACGATGCTTCCTCTTGGTCCTTTAATATTTCTGACAATTCACTTTCATTCAAACCTTTGTACTTGCCTTCTGGGGTAATATATATTCCCGATGTTCTTCTATATTTTGATATGAAGCCACCAGCAAGTGCTATCGATTTTTCTACAGTTAACCCTGGTTGATATTCAAATGCACCTGGCTTATTAACAACTCCGTTAACATATACATTCCTATAACTTACTATTGATATATTCACTTTCGGTGAAACCAGGTAATCACCTTTAAGACCTTTTATTATTTCATTTTGTAAACTACTAAGAGACTTGTTCTTTGTATTTATCTTTCCTAAGTATGGGTATTCAAATGATTCACTAACATCGATATTAAGTTGTTCTATACTTAGGTCTTCTTCACCAAAAACAATAATTGATATCTTATCTCCAGGTCCCAAGAAGTAAGAGTCGGGAGTTTCAGCAACGCATGCTCCATTTCCAACCACAATAATCATGAGAATTGCACATAACTTCTTATACATAGAAC
>NZ_JAKJSW010000339.1:0-3000 GCF_050337375.1 Vibrio makurazakiensis
CAATATGACTATACACAAATTGGAGAAAACGGAAGCTTCCTCTGGGCTAGTGACGAACCGATAACAACAAAGACAACCATTAACATTTTTAGTATCAATGCAAGTGTGGTGTTCTAATGAAAATACACACGAGAACATTACTATTATTTGTCTTTATATGTTTACTGAGCCCTTCTAAGGCTCTTGCGTCTTCTTTAGTTCTGGTTGTCAGCAACAAGAACCCTACAAGCTCGCTAACTAAAGAACAGGTTATAGATATATACATGGGTCGCTATAACACGCTTCCCAACGGCTTATCAGTACGGACGACAGACTTAGTAGATTCACACGGTTCAAATCACGACTTTTACGATCAGATGGTCAAAAGAACCGAAAAGCAGATGGAAGCCTACTGGGCTAGGTTACTTTTCTCTACCCGAGCCAAACCACCCATCAAGTTCAACTCATCGTCAGAAGTTATTGCTCACTTAGAATCCTCAGCGAACAATATCGGTTACATACCGGAGGCTCTAGTGACTAATAACCTCAAAGTGATATACAAAATTGAATAATATTAAGCGCATGCTGCACCTAAAGGTAACACTCGCTATCGTGAGTATTTCGATACTCATCGTCAGCCTTTGCGTGTATCTGACTTATAGCCACCAATTAAAATCTGCAGAACTCGCAAGTTATGAACAAATAAGGCAGATCGTCCGTACTGTAGAGAAACCAGCAATGATTGCAGCGTATGTAGAAGACGCGGTGTTAGCTGGTGAAATCATAGATGGGATAATGAATAACAACGCCATTGCTCAAGCTATTTTACTCAGCAAGAACGAACTCGTCGTCGAACGCTACAAACTTAGCTCAACTGCCGAGCCTATTAGTGCTAGCTTGGCACACCCTTTCATCGATGATGAAACCGTTGGTGAAATCATTGTATTTCCCAATCAGGTCTACA
Organism: Vibrio makurazakiensis; assembly: GCF_050337375.1. Classification (NCBI taxonomy): domain Bacteria; kingdom Pseudomonadati; phylum Pseudomonadota; class Gammaproteobacteria; order Vibrionales; family Vibrionaceae; genus Vibrio; species Vibrio makurazakiensis. Next base: position 944 of record NZ_JAKJSW010000339.1, read on the forward strand.
TTCATCAACAGGCCATAAAAAATGCTAAGACAAGTGCAATTACTCTGATCATTTACACCAGCTTTATTTCGATCTCTATTGCGTTTGTCGTGCATTCAATTGTCACTAAACCTTTAAAAATTCTGGTTTCAACCTTTTCAAAAATATCCCCTGAAAACCCACATAGTATGACGATTCCTAAACGGCACGACCAAGATGAACTTGGGCTTTTGATTTCAGGGATCAATAAAGTCATGAGCCAACTACAAAAACACATGGATGAAGAAAAAACTCTGCGACAGCAAAGCCAAGAGTTAGAGAAGCATTATCGTCTTATCTTTGAAAAAGCGAGCGCTGGTATAGGGCTTATTGACAACAAACATCACCTAATGACGGTCAACTCCGCTTTTAAGCGCTTATTGATTAACGGAACTCTCAGCGATGTACCTTTAACTCAAGTGCCCTTTCCTGCTTTGTTCGCGGATGAGGATGCTGTAACTAACACAATAGAGCTAATCAAACGTAGTCGATTCCAACAATCTATCGCTTTAGACTTACAATTAAAACCGTCTCAACATAATGATAGTGACGGCGAAGAAAGCAAATGGGTGCACTGCTTATTCTCTACCGTTTCTAATGCTTTAGAGGATGAAGCATTCATTATCGAAGTTCTGGTATACGACATTACAGATAGGACGCTGAAGCATGAAGCGACCCAATATGAAGCAGACCACGACCCATTGACTAAACTCTATAACCGTCGTTCAGGCGAACGTAAAATTGAAACCGTATTGCACGATGTTCAAACTAGAAAAGAAAACCTTGTACTCATGATGATTGATCTCGATAAATTCAAACCCATTAACGATCAATACGGGCATGAAGCTGGTGATGCGGTACTCATTGAAATATCACGACGTTTGAAGTCCTTTTTCCGAGACCACGATATTTGTATTCGCTGGGGAGGAGATGAGTTTTTAGTCGCGTTCTCCATCGCGGGGTCTGACCAAAATATTTTAAATAGAAGAGTGTCTCAGCTAAACCGTAAGCTATCGGTTCCTATCTCTCTAGAAGACGGTCTAGAGTTCAGTATCGGTGCAAGTATTGGAATCGCAATCTCACCACTACACGGCAATAATATTTCCGATTTAATACAATGCGCAGATCAAGCAATGTATAGCGCGAAAAGTAACGGTCGTAACCAATCTAAGGTTTATTCAACCCCACCGTCACTCTGATTTAGTTATCAAATACTACTCAATATATTTGCAGTATATAGATACAACAATGGCTACATTTCTGTAGCCATTAGGGTTTAATTATCGATGGAATAAAACCGTTTATTCCGTAGCTTGTTTAACAACCGGCTGTTGCTCGACAGCATGCGTATATAAGTGAACATCGCGTTGTGGGAACGGGATAGAGATTCCCTGCTCGTCCATACGCTTCTTCACTTTTTCAGTGACATCCCAATACACATCCCAGTAGTCATCTGTTTTAACCCAAGGGCGTACAACGAAATCAACAGACGATTCATTCAACGTGTGCAATTTAACCATCGCTTCTGGTTCAGAAAGAACACGCTTATCTTCTTCTAGGATTTGTGTAAACAGAGCTTTAGCACGATCAATATCATCGGCGTAGCCAATACCAAACACCATATCAACACGGCGAACGCGTTCGGCAGTAATATTGTTGATTACATCACCCCAAATCTTGTTGTTTGGAATAATCAGTCGTTGGTTATCAATAGTTTGAACGGTCGTTGACACTAGGTTCATATTTTTAACTGTACCTTGAATACCAGCGACTTTTACCATATCACCTACGTCATATGGGCGATAAATCAAGATCATCAAACCTGATGCGAAATTAGATAGTGTATCTTGTAATGCGAAACCAATGATCACACCAGCCACACCAAAACCAGTCAGTAGTGGCGCAAGCTCTATCCCGATTTGAGACATCGCAATAAGCAGACCAACGAAAACAACCGCTTTAGATGCAACGGATACGAAGAAATCTTGCATCAAGACACTAAAATCCATTTTAGAGTGCTTAACGCTTCGCTTAACACC
>NZ_JAKJSW010000340.1:0-2996 GCF_050337375.1 Vibrio makurazakiensis
ATTCCGGTGCTACTGGGCGGCGGTTCTTCATTGTTTGGTGACCTAGCAAAGCCACTTAATTTTAAATGGGTGAAAAGCGAGAGTTACCTAGGTGAAATTACACAGAATCACTTTGTAAGAGTTCGTGGCTAAACGCGTTTATTTAGATAATCCGCATCACAACATGAAAAATTAACGGTATCGGCTCAAGATTTCCTGATGGATGGTCATACCGTTTTCATTTTTTTGAGACTTAATGATATCTAATCCTTTTTGAAGCTGCTTCAATGCTTTTTTATCGACGTTGTTGTTAAAGGCATAATAGAGATAACCTTCTTCAAGTACATAAACCACTTCAAACAAATCGGAGTTTATCCCTGCTTGCTTCGACCACCAATACGCCGCYTTTTCAGCATAAGCTAATAACTCAATCCGTTCTTTCATGAGTTGCTCTGCCAGTGTTGTAACGGACATTGCCTCTTGCATTGAGTCCATCGGGATCCCTAGTTGCAGTAACGATTGCTCTCCAATATCGTCTCGAATTACGCCTATCTTATATCTCCCCATATCAATTGGGTTTGTAATCGTAATGTTGTCCTGTTTTCTTGCCATTACCACTACTCGAATATCGGTGATAGGGCCTACCCACTGAAATAAATCTTCTCTATGTTCGGTTCTGGTCGTTGAAAATAAGACAGTATTATCCATGTTCAGTGTATTTCGGTAGGAACGAGGCCAGGGGAAAATAGAAATCTGTTGCAGTTTAATATCTTGACCAACCGCTTCTCCAGCGGCACGTAATATATCAACAGAATAGCCAGTCAGTTGACCGTTTGATTCAAAGTTTGCAGGTGGGTAATTTTCTGTGAAAAAAGTGAGTGATTCTAGCTCACTTGATATAGCTGAAGCTGAGCTCATTAAAGGGAGAAAAATAGCCAAGCACACACCGCGAATTGCACTGAAGAGTATATTCATGTGACCTAAACCTAACTGCTACTGACAACTATAAAATTAGTTGATGAATAGATAAGTGTCTATTCGAACATTGTTAGTTTTGTTGTTTGATGTGTCGTTTAACAGCAACACTCCTAAAGCATCATTTGATGCAGAAAGTGACTAAACTTAGCCAAAATTTGCATAATAATTATAGATAATACATATTGTTGTTCGTATTTTGAACGTTTATTGAGTTAAGGAGGATTCACAATGAGTGTCGAAACGTGGGTGTATTATTTTTTGGCTGTACTGATACTAACGGCTTCACCTGGGCCAAGTTCTTTACTGTGTATGACAAAAGCCGTGCAATCAGGATTCAAATTGTCGGTGTTTACTGCTTTGGGGAGTTTGGTCGCGATCACAGGGATCCTGTCTCTTTCCTTTACCGGATTAGGGGTTGTTATCGCATCATCTGAACTGGTGTTCAGTATTGTTAAATGGACAGGTGCTGCGTATTTGGTTTATTTGGGCTGGAAAGCGTTACGCTCAAATCAGCACGATTATCAATTGAGTGATGTTAATTCTGAGCAAACCTCAAAGCAAAAAGGTTCTCGATTGAATCACTTTGTAAGTGGCTTTATTGTTGGTTCAAGTAATCCGAAAGCAATTTTATTCTTTACTGCACTTTTCCCGCAGTTTATCGATCCAACTGCTTCATTACTTTCGCAATATATTGTCTTTGCTGGCACATTTGCTGTGATGGAACTGTCTTGGTTGTTGATGTATGCCTACCTAGGAGCAAAGTCATCTAACTGGTTGTTCGCTAAAGGGCGAGCGAAAATCTTTAATCGCGTGACGGGCGGTGTTTTTATTGGTGCAGGAGCACTATTGTCGACAACTTCTCGCGCTTAAATGAAAAATTCTTGATGCTGTAATAAAAAGTTAATATTAATGTGCTTTCGAATTTGAGAGGGTGTCGTTATATTGTAATGACTAATTAACATTCTCAAGGAGAGAAGAATGCAGCATCAAGAAATGATTCAACACAGTAACCTAGGCGTAATTAGCAGAACTTGGCTTTTCTCTATGGGTTCTCTCATTAGTATTCTAGCCTTCATGCAATTTTAAGTATTTGGTTCTTTTACTTTTCCATCACCGCCTTTAAAGCAATTAATTTCAGTAACGCCTAGCCTCTTTAGTACTTCATAGAAAAGCCGGGTCGAAGAATTTACATTTTGGTGTAATACCATCCTTGACCCGCTAAACACCTATTGGCACGACACTTTCCCAAAAGCAGCACACTTCGCAGAAAACTCGATGACTTGTTTTATGGTAACATCTTACTAACTTTTGCTTAGTGGTACTTTTCATGTCTGTCTGGGATTCAATCTCGTTCAATAACCGTTTCACTACACTACCTTCAGCGTTTTACAGCCGAGTTTCACCTATGCCGTTATCCAATGTGGAATGGCTAATTTGGAATAAAGAGTTGGCGTTGCAACTTGGGTTACCTAACTCACCAAAAGAACATCCTGAGCTACTAGCTGGTTTGTCGGGTAATACTGTCCCAACTGAATTTGACCCAGTTGCGATGAAATACGCCGGGCATCAGTTTGGGTCTTACAACCCAGATTTAGGTGATGGTCGAGGATTGCTGTTAGGGCAGATAGTCGATAACCAAGGTGAAACGTTTGACCTGCACTTGAAAGGGGCGGGTAAGACGCCGTATTCACGTATGGGAGACGGTCGAGCAGTGCTTCGCTCAACCATTCGTGAGTATCTATGTAGCGAAGCGATGGCAGGGCTTGGCATACCCACGACGCGTGCGTTAGCGATGATGACCAGTGACACGCCTGTTTACCGTGAAAAGCAAGAAACGGGCGCATTGTTAGTAAGAACTTCAGAGTCCCATATTCGTTTTGGGCATTTTGAGCACTTCTTTTACACCAACCAATTGGCTGAACAAAAATTGCTAGCGGACAAAGTGATTGAGTGGCATTACCCAGAGTGCGCTCAAAGCGAAAAGCCTTACGCAATGATGTTCAACTTGATTGTCGATCGTACGGCTGAAATGGTGGCAC
>NZ_JAKJSW010000341.1:0-2986 GCF_050337375.1 Vibrio makurazakiensis
ATCTTAAGGTAGGAAGGCTGAACCATAATTACTCTATCTTTCGTCGAGCACTGAGAGCCATAATCATCAATCGCAATTTGGATACCATGTTCAAGCAACGCCTTTTTTCCTTGAACGATTCCTGTAATGTCCTTTTCATAAAATTCTAATAGTTCATAGATAATTTGAGAGCCAGTTAAGTTTAGGTAATCAAGTCGCTCGTTAAATCTTTCGATAGCTGGTTCATTATTTGATAGAAGGTTGAAGACAGAAGGGGCAACATTGATGAATAATCGAAGGTGATTAAATTTAGAATTGGCAAAGTTCATCATATGCACTTTTCCACAAAGCAGGCTGTATACAATGTCGCAATCTGAGTGACTTTCAAAAGAAGAAAAAAATAGACTAGGATCTATCCTATAGCCCTCAATTGAACTGATTCTAGCCAGACATTCGAAGCCAAATATACACATATTCCTATCAAAAATAGGTTGAAATACACTATGAAAACGATAATCTGAATATTCACCATAAACATGCCCACCTTGATCTACGTTTAGCATTTCTTGAATTAAGTCAGATTTATCGGAGTAGATTTTCTCTAATTCCATCTAGGAGTGCTCCTTAATTATTAAGTTGAATATCGTCACACTCCAGAGAAACCAATACCTCTGACTCCTTAGTTACGATTAGATTAGCGAAAGTTTCTGAAGACCAATCACCAAGTATATTATCAACTCTTATAGTTCTAGAGTTGATAATATAAGAGTGTTTACCATTAGTAAAAGTGATAACCCTCTCTCCACCTCCGCTGAATGAGTAATACTCAATTGTATCTTTAGACTCTATTTCAAGTTCAATGTTAGATTGATTACCAAAGCGATAGAAATCTCGATCCCCTAATGTACAAACAGATGCTGTCTTGTTATTTAAACGGCATGAAAATTCGTTCAACTCTGTTTTAAGACATAAATTACTTGCTAATGAGGTAGTGCAAAATAACAAACTGATACATGCTAAAATGCAGTGTCTGGTAAAACTTGAATTCATCTTCTCAACTTAATAAATGATCTCATGATTAATACAATCTATAGTAGCCACTCATTAAGTGGCTACTACTTATTATCTTAAAAACTATATTTCAGACCAAAGTTAGCGGAAGCTGTGTTGTACCCAGAAATGTTATGAATTTCATACGTTGTTTGCAAAGCAAAATGCTCTGAAAAATCATAACCTAAACCAAAGCCTAATAGAGATGCTGTATCACTAGACGTGACAGAAGGTGAAGGTATTGCGTAAGTCGTCGTAAGATCAGCATCAATTTTATGAAAGCCCAATTTAGCTATTAGGTGAAAGCCATCCCCTAAATACACTTTTGGCAGAATATTGATACCAATTGWAGACATAGAAACTTTAAAGCTATCAGATAAAACGCTTTCTGTAGTAGATCCAAGGTCTTTGTATTCCACTTCTGTACCTAGTACAAAAAAGCTACCCATAGCAAAATTATAACCAGCGGCAACGGCATATCCATCTTCAACATCGTTTGTGGTTGTAAATATAGCGTCTTGATGCATCATTGAATAAGCAGCGCTCACATAGGCGCCATCACGTGCAGCGGCACTAGTTGATAAAGACGCAATAATAATAGAAATAGCTAATACGGATTTTTTCATTTTTATGTTCTCTTGAGAGTGTTCTTCACATCAATGAACTTATGATTTAAATAATATACTGATCACAGTAGATGCATATTCATAAGCAGTCGTAAAAATACTACCACCTCGAGGCTCACTTGTTTGTAAGCTCGCGTAAACACTAGTAAGAGTTTTAATTATAACGGGGAAGCTTGTGTATCATCTCCTCCAAATTAAATTTCATGAACTAATAAACGAGACTTGGAAACTAAATTGGAATATAAATTGAAATACCTCGCAACCCTATTGAGTTGCTTTTCGCTAGCAGCTTGTAACGAAGCCAGCATAAAAGATCAATCAATAGCCATACCTGAAATTAGGACGTCAATTGATAACTGCTATACAAATGTAGACGTACCAAACTGCCACTTTGAAAATGGTATCTACCTTTTAAAGCTTGGAACGACTGTAACAGATGAGCAGCTGCAACGGGCAAAAATCCAGATTTCTGATTTCATCGCTCGCAGTCATGATGAGGTGAAGGCGCTATTTAGTCGTAAACGTATTGTCATTGGCCTAGTCGAAGATGGACCAGATCCATCTAATGCATCAAGTGTTGATGAATTTATCCTTGCACTCGCTGATAGCATGAACGAAAAGAATGGTGCAACAAAGGTAATTGACGGTATTGAGCTAGTTTACACACACTTAGAGGACGACGATGGTAATAGGAATACTATTTATATTGATGAAACTAAGAAACTTGCTGCTTACCAAAAGCTAATACAACTTTTTGATTACTATGTCGATGAAAACGGTAATAGTGCTCCGGGTGCAGCGTTACAAAGTGCATACAGTAAGTTCTTACAGATACTTGAAGAGCAATCTAAACAAGGTTATCCCGAATATTTGACTTACAATCAATGTAATTACGGCAATGGCCAATTACCTGTAAACACATGTGATATTGATGCTGATGACGATCCTGATGGCTCGGGTAAAAGAGACTCTATTCATCAATTAGATTCAAACCTAAATATGGGTGCCATTATTGGGATGACTCATGATTATATGAAAGATTCTTCAAAAAACTCTGTTGGTGAGCTTGAAAGTTCTAATAAAACTGATTTTGAAAATAGTGGGCTGATTGGAACTGGAAGTGCTGACGCAGTTAATTGGTCTAATCCTGCTTTTAAACCTCTCGCTGATTATATTAACAGGTGGTTTTTTAATAATTGATGTCATGGGTGGCTAGAGTCGCCTTTTATTAGTTTAATGAGATGATTGTTTTACCTGTTTGTAATAATACCATCTCTCTTGATTTTATATTTATTGGACTGAATTTTTAAGTATATGTCTCTCACCTAGAG
>NZ_JAKJSW010000342.1:0-2983 GCF_050337375.1 Vibrio makurazakiensis
GCTCCGAGGTTAAACCCATATGCCCAGTCTGAAGACTGTTCAAGATTCACATTACCACTAGCTATGCCCATTGCGAGTGATGCCCAATTGAATTGAACCCCACCGCCGAGTGACAGCTGTTCATTCACTTTGTAACTTAAAGAAGGGTTAAATTGCAGAGCAGTTAAAGTGGTATCTGACATCAACGCAGAGCCACCCCATTCTGAACCATAGTCTAAGCTAGAGCCGCCAACCGTGCCTAACGCTATACCTAAGTGCACGTCTTCATTGATTTGACGAGCATGAAAAACGCCGACCGAAGGCATGGTGGTACTGGCCTTGCCGTTCTTAGTTGCATCTCCTGTGGCATCGTTATACTTCATCTCGATATCAAGGCCGAGTGCGTTGACTGTGGTGAGTGATTTCCCCATGCCTGACATAGTGGCTGGGTTAGCCCATATTGCGGCAGCTGACTCTGTATATACGCCATCACCTGCGCCAGTTGTGCCCGCATTGGCTATCACAGCTTCTTGTAAAAATAGGCCACTGGCTGAAGCTGGCGTTGCTGACATCAGTGCTGCTGCAACCAAAGAAAAAGTAAAAATGGATTTTATTTGAGGATTTAGCGACAAGTGTAAAGGATGAGAGATTTGACCCGTTGTCGAGTGTTTCGTTTGAGCGTGTATAGAATTAGACATAATGGATACTCTGTCAGGCTATTCCTTGCCATTCAGTAATTGTTTATGCGTTCCGTGGCGACAAAAAAAGGACTGCGACTATTGTAAATAAACTCACTTTCTAATGAGGAATAATCAATATTCCATATTTTTATGATATTTAACTTGCTGATTAAGCGTGTATTTTTTGGCTAGAGGCAAATAATGGTGAGTGGGATTGGAAAGCGCTTCTGGATTAGGTTAATTTGAAGAGATACTTCCTAATATGTGACTTTGAATGAATGATCTAAATGCTTTACATGTGTTTCTCACTTTGATGCAAACACGTTCAACGCAACGCACTGCGCAGAAAATGGGGCGTTCACAGTCATACGTTTCTAAAGTGCTTGCTCAATTACGTGAAGACTTATCTGACCCGCTCTTTTTGAGAAATGCTCAAGGTTTAGAGCCAACCCGTTATGCTGAGTCTATCGAACCAAAAGTACGTTCTGCTCTTGAACAATTAGATTTGGCGTTAGAGCCTGAAGACTTTTCACCAAAATGTTTAACGAAAGTGACGTTGCATTTGGTTGAACCGTACTTGATTCAATTTGGCCAAGAGATCATTCGTGCAATTCGAAAAGAAACGGATGCATTAATCGAAATGCGTCAGTGGGGAGAGCATAGTGAGGCATTGATTCTGAGTGAAGAGGTCGACCTCGGTCTGCATGTCATCAATGATAAGCCACAAAGCTTTTATCAAAAACGTATCCATTCGGGGGCGGGTTACTTTGATGGTAACCAAAATGGTGAATACGTTAAGTTCATTATCTCTGGTGTGAACGAACATGCTGACCATTTCAAAACGTTAGATTCAGATATTGAGGCTGGGATAATTGTTGATAGCCATTTATTGATGAATCAGTTGATGGAAGAGTGTTTTACATTGAGGTACGAACCATATCGAGATGAAACCGAGCAGCATCGCATAAATTTGGATGTGGCTTTAATCACCAAGGCGTCACTAAGGCATGCAGCAAAACAAAAATGGTTAACGGAACTGATTGAACCCATCATTGATCGATTTGTGGACATGAGAATTAATAGTGGCAGAAGATAGAAGATAGAAGATAGAAGATAGAAGATAGAAGATAGAAAACGAAACAAAAAAGGAAGCCAATACGAGGCTTCCTTTTTTAGTTATCTACAGGGCAGATAAGTACGATTTATATGCTTTAAGGCGAACGGTGGCTGCACCGATGATGTCCATGAAGCCTAGGGCTGGGTGAGGTTTTTTAGCCGAAACCCAACCAGAGCCGGTAGAACCAATGGGTACGTTATAGCCTTCAGGTTCTTCAAACTCGATAACAATAGTGCGGCCATGTGAGCCTGTGTTATTGCCAACGTGTTGTCTAACACTTTGCGAACCATTCATCACTGAAACTCGGGCTTCACCTGTGCCTGTCGTTAAACTGTGTACACGACCTCGGAAAATTTCCCCCGGGTACGCATCTATGTAGAATTCAGCGAATTGACCAATTTCAATACCGCGATAAGTTTGGTCAGCAATACGCATTTCAACGAACTTCTTATTAGTGTCGTAAAGGTGCATGTTACCAATACGAGTACCGTTCACTATATTAGTAATTGAAAGTTGGCCATCAAAGGGTGCTCGAATTTCTCGGCGATCGTTTTGCCAGTTGGCCGTCGCCATTTGTGCATCTATATTCAGGATCTGCGCGTTAACAGAGGTGATCTTCGCTTCTGTTGATTCAATACGAGTACGAATGTCATCACGTTGATACTCTTGCGCATAGTCTTTCAACTTTTCTAAACGAGCTAGGTTTTTCTTGTCATTCTCAACTTGATGAACCAAAGCTAAAATTTCTGCGTTCGCTGCGTCTTTCTGCGCGGTTAATCCATCCATTTGAGATTGAGTGTCTTCAGTTCTCAATGTATAGATCAGATCGCCCTTTTTAACGAACTGATTATGGTCGACAAAAACGTTTTCGACTTCTTGCCCCAATAGCGGGCTAAGAACAGCGTGAGGCGCTTTGACGGTGGTACTGTCTGTTAAATCGGCTGGTGACCAAAATCGGTGAGCGGTAAACAGCGCGACAGCAAGTACGACACCAATGCTAACAATGATGACTGCATTTCTAAGTGTCCATTGAATGATGCCAGTTTTAACTAAGATCCAACAAATCAGAACATAAGGGAGCATAATCTCTTTCATGGTTACTTCTCCACTTTCGTTGTTGTTCGGCCATTACGAATAATGTTTGATAGTTCTTGTGCTAATACATCCCAACGGGCAAATGCGATGATCAATGCCAATACCCACCAAG
>NZ_JAKJSW010000050.1:0-24970 GCF_050337375.1 Vibrio makurazakiensis
TAGTGAGTTGACCACTGCGGAGTGGTAGTTCAGTTGGTTAGAATACCGGCCTGTCACGCCGGGGGTCGCGGGTTCGAGTCCCGTCCACTCCGCCACTTATTCAGAGTTTCAGCTCTTTAAAACTGAGATAGGGGTGTAGCTCCAATTGGCAGAGCAGCGGATTCCAAATCCGCGTGTTGGGAGTTCGAATCTCTCCACCCCTGCCATATTTAAGGCTCTAGTCGAAAGACTAGAGCCTTTTTTACTTTCTCTCTTACAGATACTTGCGTTCTATGTGAGCCACTTAAAGCTCCTCTCTATACCCTCTTGAATCAATAATAAGCTCAGCTCATAGTCATTGTTAGATACTTATTTGAGACTGATATGACGTTATCTGAATTGTTACGCCCATCAATTACAGTAAGTTTGCTTATGGTGAGCTTACCAAGCTTATCTAATGAGTGGAGTCAGGTTAAAGAACCGACTACCGGCTCGACTTATTCTGTTGGTAGTTATTCTAATGGCTGTCTTTCAGGTGCGCAGATAATGCCTCCTATAGGGGATGGTTATCAGGTTCTGAGGCCTCAGCGTAAACGATATTTTGGACATTCCTCCACCATCGACTACCTTGATTCATTAATTCAAAGGACTCAGTCGCTCGGTATTAAACAAATACTTATCGCTGATATTGGTATGGCGCGAGGTGGACTATTTACTTCAGGTCATCGCAGTCATCAAACCGGGCTGGATATCGATATATGGTATAGGTTGCCAGAAGCTTCACTTCCCCAATCATTTATAGATAAACCGAAGGCAATAAGTCTCGTCGATATCGAAAACTATAAGATTGATGACAAAAACTGGCACTTACAACATTTTTCTTTAATTAAGGCTGCAGCAAGTGATGATCAAGTATCAAGAATTTTTGTTCACCCAGTGATCAAAGAAAAGCTTTGTGCAACGGAAAGAGAAAGTACTGAGTGGTTAAGGAAAGTAAGACCATGGTTCGGCCATAATTCCCATATGCATGTCAGGTTGAAGTGCCCAGAAAAAGATAGCTTATGTATAGACCAAGCACTACCGCCAAAAGGGGATGGGTGTGGGGAAGAGGTCGCTAGTTGGAGGCCTAAACCTAATGAGCCTAAAGCTAAGTTACCGCCTAGAAAAAAGGATATAAAAAAGCCTGAACAATGTCAGGCTATTTTGGATTACTAACAGCTAGTAACTACGTCATACCTTGAATGATAACAAACTTCTCTAGAAGCTCTTCTTCTGTTTCTACATTCTTAGGGTCAGTAATAATACACTTGGTAATAGGGCAAACAGATTGGCACGTTGGCTTATCATAGTGCCCTTTACATTCAGTACATAGCGCAGGGTCAATCTCGTAGATTTCTTCCCCCATAGTAATTGCACCATTAGGACACTCTGGGTCACACATGTCGCAGTTAATACAGCTATCTTGAATAAGCAACGCCATTATTACTTACCTGATGCGTTACGTGTATCTTGGCCTTCGCTCAAGTTACGCATTAGTAGTCCGAATTCTAGGTCTAGATCTGCTGGTACTGGAATAAACACAAAGTGACCATTACCTTTTGCATCTTCTACTGCTTCAGACTTACGGTTTTCCATTACTTCCAGCTTGAAGACAACATTACCTTTTGGCGTCATCATTTCTAAGCTGTCGCCAACTAAGAATTTGTTTTTAACTTCAACTTCCGCTAGGTCACCACGGCGCTTGCCTGTGAACTCACCAACGAATTGCTGAGTGTCAGAAATTGAATATCCGTACTCGTAATTTTGGTATGAGTCGTGAGTGTGACGGCGTAGGAAGCCTTCAGTGTAACCACGGTGAGCCAAGCTTTCTAAAGTACCCATTAGACTTTCATCGAATGGTTTGCCTGCTACAGCATCATCAATCGCCTTACGGTAAACCTGAGCGGTACGAGCACAATAGTAGAATGACTTAGTACGACCTTCGATTTTAAGAGAGTGAACACCCATCTTCGTTAAGCGGTCTACGTGTTGGATCGCACGTAGATCTTTAGAGTTCATGATGTAAGTACCATGCTCATCTTCAAAAGCTGCCATCTTCTCTTCAGGTTTATGAGCCTCAGACAGTAAAACAACTTCATCTGTTGGTTTTCCTAGGCCTAGTGTGTTGTCTGGACGTTCGTCTTGAACAACTACATCTTGAATAGCTACGCCTGTAGGGTTTGCTTCAACGATTTGACCATTTTCGTCTTCTTTCGCTGCTTCAGTTTTGTATTCCCAACGACAAGCGTTAGTGCACGTACCTTGGTTTGGATCGCGTTTGTTCATGTAACCAGAAAGTAGGCAGCGACCAGAGTAAGCCATGCATAATGCACCGTGAACAAAGATCTCTAGCTCTGTTTCTGGGCAGTGTTCACGGATCTCTTCGATTTCTTCAAGTGAAAGTTCACGAGACAAAATGACACGCTCAACACCTTGAGTTGACCAGAATTTCACGGTCGCCCAGTTTACGGCATTAGCTTGAACTGAAAGGTGGATAGGCATTTCAGGGAATGATTCACGAACCATCATGATAAGACCAGGATCTGACATGATTAGAGCGTCAGGGCCCATCTCTACGACAGGTTTAAGGTCGCGAATAAATGTCTTTAATTTAGAGTTGTGTGGCTGAATGTTACATACAACGTAAAGCTTTTTACCTTGAGCATGTGCTTCGTTGATACCAATCTGCAGATTTTCGTGGTTGAACTCGTTGTTGCGCACACGAAGGCTATAACGCGGCTGGCCTGCATATACTGCATCTGCGCCATAGGCAAATGCGTAACGCATGTTTTTAAGGCTTCCTGCCGGTGATAATAGTTCTGGTACAAATGGTTTTTGTGTAGTCATTGCTTCTTTCTCTAATCTGATCTCAAGTCAGGGTGATATCACCAAGTGATATCAAAGGGGCGCAAATTTTACGCTAAATCCCTTCAATACGAAAGGATAAACTAAAAAGCCAGTAACAATGTCACTGGCTTTTTAGTTTATTGGGAAGTGGCTATTTATGCCTCAGGGTGAGGAAGTCCACCTAGAGCTTCAAAAATATTCGGTAAGAATACGCTGAACTCACCACATAGAAGAGAGAAGTCAGCATCAAAGCGAGCTGCTTGATCTTCACGTGGGATATCATCATTTTCGTCTTTTAATTCATCTGAAAATTTAAGGCGTTTGATACTGCTATCGTCGCCTAGTATGAACTCAATACGATCTTGCCAATTGATTGCTRGTTTAGTCACGACTTTGTTAGCTTCAATGTGGTTTTTAATTTCGTCAGCTTCTAGTTCTTGTTTTTTAACACGAACAATACCGCCGTCTTCTTGAATCGATTTTAACTCCGCTTCATCAAGCATTGTAATACCTTGAGGGGTATCACCGGACTGAACCCATTCAGTCAGAGTTGTTTCAATAGCTTGCTCTGGAATCGCTGGTACAACAGGTAAGCTACCCATTGTTTTACGTAATAGAGCAAGAACATCTTCCGCTTTTTTATAGCTACTCGCGTCAACTACGATGAAACCTTCTTTCGGCATGATGAGTGCGTAAGTGAAGTTACTACGGCTAAATGCACGTGGTAGCAAATCGATGATGATGTCTTCTTTTAAGCTGTCTTTTTCTTTCTTTTTCAGCGGAGTTCCAGATTCTGCTTCTAGAGTATCCACTTTTGCATTCAATGACTCTTTTATCACAGATGCTGGCAGCATTTTTTCTTCTTTTTTAGCACAAATAAGAATGCGGTTTTCTGATACGTGCGTCATCATATCGCCATGTCTACCCATAGCATGAACCCAGCCAAACTTCTGTTTGTCTTGGCTGCCACACGGAGTAAAACGGAATTCTTCAAGTTGTTTTTCTAGCTGATCGGCGTTGAATTCGATTTCACGATTGAAACGATAAACTAGGCAATTTTTAAACCACATATTATTTCTCTGACCTTTTTGTAAGACGCTCATAATAGGAGATTTCACAACGTTTGTCTTAGATGATATCTAAAAATTAAAAGTGAACGCTGTGAGGCAGTTATATGAAAATTTGTTTGCAAAGGTCACAAAAGTGTCATAATTAAAACTGATAATGCAATGCGTTGATTAATTACAAAGGTTTTCAATTATGTCGAGAAGGATTCTGGTTGTTGAAGATGAAGCACCCATTCGCGAAATGTTGTGTTTTGTTCTTGAACAAAAAGGTTATCAAACGGTAGAAGCCGAAGATTATGATACGGCGGTAACCAATTTATGTGAACCTTTCCCAGATCTAGTGCTGCTAGATTGGATGCTTCCTGGCGGTAGCGGTATTAACTTCATCAAGCATATGAAGCGTGAAGAGTTAACGCGCAACATCCCTGTTGTGATGCTAACGGCTCGTGGTGAAGAAGAAGATAAAGTTCGCGGGCTTGAAGTCGGCGCGGATGACTACATTACTAAACCGTTTTCACCAAAAGAATTAGTTGCTCGCTTAAAAGCAGTTATTCGCCGAGTAACCCCAACGGCATTAGAAGACGTTATTGATGTACAAGGTTTGAAACTTGACCCTGTTTCTCACCGCGTAACCGCAAGTGAAGGTCCTGTCGATATGGGACCAACAGAATTTAAAATGCTGCATTTCTTTATGACCCACCAAGAGCGTGTTTACAGCCGAGAGCAGTTGCTAAACAACGTTTGGGGAACAAATGTATATGTAGAAGATCGCACCGTTGACGTTCATATAAGACGTTTACGTAAAGCACTAGAAGCGGCTGGACATGACAAGCTGATTCAAACTGTGCGCGGTGCTGGTTACCGTTTCTCGACAAAAGCTTAATAGAGAAATTGTGTAGCCGACAACGGAGTTACTAATGGTTGAAAGGTTAACCTGGAAAAAGCTAGCTTGGGAGCTGGCTTTTTTTTACGCCCCCTGGGTATTTGTAGGATGGATTTTCGGTTATATGCCGTGGTTACTGTTAGTGGCCACGGCTTTGCAGCTTGGATGGCATTTACATAATCAGTTGCGTTTGTCAGCCTGGATATGGGATGAAAAGCGTTTAACCCCTCCGTCAGGTACGGGGAATTGGGAATCGCTGTTTAATGGTATTTATCGTATACAGCAGCGCCAACGGAAAAAACGCAAAGAGCTGACTAACCTCATTCGACGATTTCGAAATGGTGCGGAATCTTTACCTGATGCGGTCGTAGTATTCCGCGGTGAAGGCAATATTGTGTGGTGCAATAAACTTGCTCAGCACTTATTGGGCTTCCGTTGGCCTGACGATTCTGGTCAACCTATCTCAAACCTAATTAGAACTCCGGATTTTATTAAGTATCTTAATCGCCAAGATTTTTCTGAACCACTAGAAATGCCGTCACCATTGAATGTAGAGCGCATGCTTGAATTACGTATCGTACCTTATACCGAAGGTGAGCATTTGATGGTGGTGCGTGATGTAACTCAGTTGAAGCAGCTTGAGGGAATGCGCCGTAATTTCTTTGCTAATGTATCGCATGAACTTCGAACGCCGATGACAGTACTTCAAGGTTACCTTGAAATGACTGAAGATCCTGAGATGGTGGTTGGTCCTATGTGGCCAAAAGCGCATGGGGTGATGACTGAGCAGTTGAATCGAATGAATAGCTTGGTTAATCAGTTATTGACGCTATCGAAAATTGAAGCTGCACCAATGCATGAACTAGATGAAGTTGTGAATGTCCCTGCGATGCTTGAAGTCTTAGAGAAAGAAGCTGCAAGTTTAAGTGGCGATCTTGGTCATCAGCTTAATTTTAATATTGATAGTAGTCTGCGAGTCTTAGCTGATGAAGATCAGTTACGAAGTGCTATCTCTAATTTGGTTTACAACGCTGTGAAGTACACACCAGCTGGCGCTAAAGTTAACGTTCGTTGGTATCAAACCAACCAAGGCGCTTGTTTAGAAGTGTCTGACACCGGTGATGGGATAGAGCCTCAACACTTACATCGTTTAACTGAAAGATTCTATCGTGTAGATAAAGCCCGCTCCCGAGACACAGGGGGCAGTGGGCTTGGGTTAGCTATCGTTAAGCATGCCTTGACCCACCATGATTCACATTTAGAGATTCACAGTGAAGTGGGAGTCGGAAGTACGTTCTCATTTACCTTACCTAATCGGTTAACTGTATGATCAGTAGAGTGCGAACTGTGATTGCTACTTTGTGCCTTTTGGCTTTGCCTATTAAGGCTGAAGTTCTGGAACCTTATAAGAAGATTCCAGGGGTTTCTGGCAACTTGCTGTCGGTGGGGTCTGATACCTTAGCTGGCATGACGACTCTTTGGATGGAAGAATTTAAGACTTACTATCCTAATGTGAACGCGCAAGTTCAGGCGTCAGGTTCTGCGACTGCACCTCCGGCATTAACAGAAAGAACAGCCCAATTAGGCCCTATGAGCCGACCAATGCGTTTACGCGAAATTGAAGCTTTTGAGCGCGAGCACGGTTACAAACCTACAGCTCTGCGTGTTGCCATTGATGCAATTGGTGTTTTTGTTCATAAAGATAATCCTTTGCAAGGTCTGAATTTTAGGCAAATTGATGCCATTTTTTCAGAAACACTACGTTGTGGCGCCAATGAAAAAATTACGTCTTGGTCTGGATTAGGTTTAGGTCAACCGTGGACGAATCGTCAGTTTCAGTTGTTTGGTCGTAACTCAGTCTCTGGCACTTATGGCTACTTTAAGCAGAACGCATTATGTGGCGGTGACTTTAAGAATCGTGTTAACGAACAGCCAGGCTCCGCTTCAACGGTTCAGTCTGTCGCTTCCTCGTTAAATGGTATTGGCTATTCGGGAATAGGTTATCGAGTCGCCGGTGTCAAATTAGTTCCCATTACTAAAAGCGGTCAAAAATACGTGCATGCCACTCGAGCAAATATTTTAAGTGGTGAATATCCATTATCACGTTTCTTGTTTGTTTACGTTAATAAGCATCCGAATAAGCCTTTATCCCCTGTCGAGAGTGAGTTCCTGACTTTTATATTTTCTCAGGAAGGGCAAGAATTAGTTGAAAAAGACGGCTACCTGTCGATCCCTAAATCCTTTGCCAAACAGGAATTAGCGAAAGTAGGGTTATAGCTGAGATAGACGCTATAACCCACATCGCTGTTTTCATATCACCACTGAGCGTTTAAGTTGCTCTAGTGGTATCTAAACTTAGCTGCCATTCAGCGTTACGCCAGAGTTCTTGTTCATGGCTCAGATCTGCTGATAATAATTTGTTTTCGGTTAACCATTCACTCTGATCACTTTTAAGGCTCCAATGATCCTTATCGATTATCTCTATATCGATGCGCGGGAGTGGTAAGTCATTACGCTGCCCATTGAGTAAAATAGAAATGCGTAGAATGCGAATTAGGCTAAGAATATGCTGTTGTTTAAAAAGCGATAATTCAGGCATGTCGTGAAGTTTCAGTGCTTTTCTCTGAAAGCGAGTTAGGACTGAAAGTACCAACTTTTGCTCACTGTTGAAGCCTGGCATATTCGTGTGTCGAAGAAGGTAGGCTGAATGTTTATGAAAGCCTTGAAATGAAATGCTCAGTCCCACTTCGTGCAATAAAGAAGCCCAACTCAGTAGGTCAAATAGCTCGTTATGTTTGCTTATACCAAGTTGTTTATGGGTTTGCTTTAACAGTAGTGTTGCTTGTTCGCGAACCTTTTCCGCATGCTCTAAATCGACAAGGTGTTTGTTGGCCAGGTTTTCTGCAGTGCGCATTCTGATATCACTGCGTTTAAAGCGTTCTTCCATTTCATAGAGGAGCCCTTCTCGTAGGGCGCTATCTGAGTAATGAAGCTTATCTATTTCTAAATCACTGACAATAGCACTAAGGATCGCTACTCCAGCAATAAAAACGGGTCTACGTTCATCCGTTAACCCAGACAGCTTAATGTTATCGGTCGAAGAATATTCACATAATTTGTCAGCCAATTGATCTAAGCGTTTTAGTGAAATAACACCATCGCTGTGACCCATTCCTAATAGTACTTCTCTTATTGCCTTTATCGTGCCTGATGAGCCTAAAGCAAGATCCCATCCTGTTCTTCGATATTTGGAAGACAGTGGTTCTAGTCTTTGCTTGGCGGCAATCACTGCTCTAATGAAGTGATGTTTAGAAATTATGCCATTCGGGAAATACTTTTCGCTAAAACTGACGCAGCCCATTTGTTTGCTGTTGACCAAGCTAGCTTTAAAGCCGTGGCCGATAATAAGCTCGGTACTGCCACCACCGATATCAATTACTAGCTTAGAGTGCGACTCGGGTTGAGTATGCGCTACACCTAAATAAATCAATCGAGCTTCTTCTTCTCCTGGGATTATCTCAATTGGAAAGGGGAGAACTTCTTTCGCGCGTTGAATGAAAATATGAGCATTATTTGCTTGGCGAAGTGTGTGAGTTGCCGCTATTCGAACGTTATCAAGTTCAAACCCCACCAGTCTTTCTGCGAACATGGCCAAGCACTCTAGCCCACGCTCCATCGCGCTGGTACTTAGGTTTTTTTGATTATCTAAGCCAAGCGCAAGCCTCACTCGTTGTTTGTGTCGACTAACTAGCTGAAGTTCTTGCCCCGCCACCTTAGCGACGACCATGTGAAAGCTATTAGAGCCTAAGTCGATGGCTGCTACATGCCGAGCGTTACTATGGTCACTCTTCACTGGTAGTTTCATGGTTTATGGTTTTCTCCAGGCTTTTACGTGTTTGTTTCTCGACTTGTTTTAGATACTCATATATTTCAATTTGAGAGCGGCGTTTCTTTTTATTTCCTCTTGGAACATAGGTGTTGCTCATTTCCTTGTCTATCCAACGCGCTTTTACAGTATCAGTAAAGTGGAACTCGGTAATGTCTATCACACGCTGCTTTAATCGTTGATCAAGAATAGGTGTCGCGACCTCGATTCGGTGGTCTAGGTTACGCGTCATCCAGTCTGCAGATGATAAATAAACCAAAGGATCACCATCATTATGTAGGATCATGACTCTAGGGTGCTCTAAGAAACGGTCAATAATGCTAATGATCTTTATATTATCGCTAATCCCCTCAATTCCCGGGACTAACGAACACATGCCGCGCACAACCATTCGTATCTTAACGCCGACACTACTGGCTTGATAAAGTTTACTGATCAGTTTCTTATCAACGAGGTTATTAATTTTTAGTGTGATTTTGGCTTTCTTACCAGCTTTGGCGTTGGATATTTCATTGTCGATTAAGAGGTTTATTTTTTTTCGAGAGTTACGGGGGGAGACAATGAGCGAATCGAAGCTGACAGAGCGGTAAGGGTTTTCAATATAGCCAAAGACATCTTTCACTTCATGGGCAATTTTATGGTTAGCTGTTAATAGAGAAAAATCAGTGTAGATACGGGCATTCTTCTCATGAAAATTACCAGTCCCAATATGAGCATAGTAAGTCACTTGATCTTGCTCTTTACGACTAATTAACAGTAGCTTAGAGTGGATTTTTAGACCTGGAACGCCAAAGACTACGTGTACTCCTGCTTCTGTCAGTAGTTTTGCCCACTCAATGTTGGCCTCTTCATCGAAACGCGCTTGTAGCTCCACGACGACAGTCACTTTTTTTCCGCTGTGTACGGCATCAATGATTGAGTTCATTAACTTAGAGTTTTTGGCGACTCGATAGATATTAATTTTGATGCTTAATACCTTTGGGTCGAATGAAGCTTGTCGCACGAGCTCCGTAATATGGTTAAAAGTGTGGTACGGGTAATGAAGTAAAATATCTTGAGCTTTAATTGCATCAAAGTGATTACTGTAATTATCAAAATCAGCGCATGTCATTGGTGCTAATGGTTTGTTTTCTAAGTACTCTCGGCCCATGTTTGGAAAAGCTATAAAGTCTTTAAAGTTGTGGTAACGCCCGCCTGGAATGAGGCTGTCGTAGTTAGAAATACCTAATTTATCACTCAAGAAGTTGAGCATTGCTGGTGGCATGTCTCGCTCATAGACAAAGCGAACAGGCAGGGCTGTTAACCGTTGACCTAACCCTTCAGACATCTGCTCAAGTAAACTGTGTTCTACCTCATAGCTAAGGTCGTATTCGGCATCACGGGTCATCTTCATCGCGTAGCAGTTCAGCGAGTCATATTCAAAAAAGCCAAGGAACAGTTCATCTAAGCAATAACGAATAATGTTATCGAGTAGGATGATTGTTTTACGCTGTTTGCTTTTGTGCTCGGGTAAGGTCACAAAACGAGGTAAGTGGTCGGTAGGGATTTCTAATAGGGCATATTCAGACTTTTCTAACTGCTTTAGTTCGACAGCTAGGTATGCGTATTCATCCTTAAGAAATTGTAGAACGTCGATTTCATCGGTAATGAGCAGTGGTGTGATATGCGGTAGTACTTTTTTTTTGAAGTACTTTTTAACCCACTTTTGCTGAGCTTCATCGAGTTGTGTTTCGTTAACTAAGAATATTCGACGGCGAGCCATTTCTAATATCAGTTCGTTGTAAAGCTCGTCGAAACGTTGGTTAAGCCTTAACACTTTGGTTTGCATTTTCGTCAGCAAATGCTTTGAATTGTCGTCCCCACCGTGTTTTTGATTGATCAAAATGCGACGTTTCACGTCAGAAAATCGAACTTTGTAAAACTCATCAAGGTTATTAGAAAAGATCCCCAGGAAGCGAATGCGCTCGATCAGAGGAACGGTTTTATCTGCTGATTCCTGCAAAACTCTCTCGTTGAAAGATAGCCAGCTAAGTTCCTTTTCGATATAGAGCTTTTCAGCGTTCATGGTTGATCCTTAGATTTCTGAAGAGTTAGATGTGTCTCAACGTGGAAAAGGAGTGCAGGGTATGCTTGATATGTTTCGATATTATTTCAAGTAAGCCATAATGTAAAAGTTACATTACTTTCAGTTGTTTAATATGGCCTGTAATATAAATGTCATCTAAATGACATACTATGAAAATAGCTCAAAAAAGGTAGATAAAACACATGGCCGAAGCCAAATTTTCATTAAAGGAACGAGACAAAAAGAGGTGGTTTAAAGATCGTCTAGTTCGTTTCGCAGTGACTTGTGGTGGTGTTAGTGTTCTAGCTGCTTTGGTATTGATCTTCGTGTATCTAGCGATGGTCATACTTCCCGTCTTTTCTGATACTGGCCTTGAAACTGACCAGCGTGTACAACCTGTTTCGGTTGAACAACCCATCGCATTATCTATTGATGAGTATGGCACCAATGCGTTACTTGTCGACTCATCAGGTTCTGTTGATTTTTGGGCATTAGAAAATAAACGTACGACGCCTTATTTTTCGACTTCAATTCTAGAAGGGGCGATAGCTTTTGCCAAAGCGCCACCCGCCGAAAATTGGTTTGGTTTTGCTAATACTCTAGGTGAAGTTCAACTCTTCCAACCTGAATTTAATGGGCCCTTGTCTATTCAGGGTCAGCAATCTTTACCCAAAATTCAGTTCATTCAATCTTCAGCGACCCCGATCCCTTTTGCTAATGGCAAGGGAGTGATAGAACAGTTTTCGTTTGCCGTTGACGGTCGTGAACTTACCATCGTTGCTCAGCTCAATGATGGGACGATTTTGGTTAAGTGGTATACCGCTGCATTGAATGGAAATTACCAAGAGGTCGCATCACAATATTTATCCTCTGAGTTTCGTCAGCAAAGCCAAATATTATTAACACCAGATGGCAGTTCTTTGTATCTACGTGAACATTCAGAACTTTCAGTTCTTAAATTAGAACAAGAGCGCTTCGTTGTCCGTGAGGTTTTAGACCTAAGTTTGGGTGATGTTAACCACGCAGTGAAAAGTATTGACCTATTGTCGGGCGCTTACTCATTACTTGTCAGCCATATTGATGGCCGAATCTCTCAATGGTTTGACGTACTTCGTGATAAGAAACGTAGCCTCACCCATATTCGTGATTTTCAACTTGCTTCTGAAGTTCAGTTCATACTGCCGGATACGTATCGTAAAGGTTTTTACAGTTTTTACGAAAATGGCACTTTGCAAAGCCATTACACAACCAGTGAAAAGCTTTCAATGTTTGAACGCGCTTTTGATCAGTCGCCGACACTTGCGGCAATGTCTGCTAATGAACTACACCTTGCAACGCTGATTGATGGCGTGATTAGCATTGCGAAAGTCGACAATGAGTATCCTGAAATTTCATTTTCGTCATTGTGGCAAAAAGTTTGGTATGAAAGTTACCCTGAGCCTCAGTATGTTTGGCAGTCCACGTCGGCAAACGATGATTTTGAAAGTAAATTTAGTTTAGTACCTATTACCTTCGGCACATTAAAAGCGGCCTTCTTTGCGATGTTGTTTGCTGTGCCAATTGCGGTACTCGGCGCAGTGTATACGGCTTATTTTATGTCACCCAAAATGCGCCGTGTAGTTAAGCCTTCTATTGAGTTAATGGAAGCATTACCAACGGTTATCATTGGCTTTTTAGCTGGGTTATGGTTTGCCCCGATTGTTGAAACGCATCTTACTGCTGTCGTTTCTCTTTTATTTTTATTACCTATAAGCACTGTGCTGGTGGGTTTAATTTGGCACTGCTTACCAAAGGGAATAGTTGGACGATTTCAAAGTGGTTGGCATCCACTAATTCTGGTACCTGTTTTGCTTTTTACCATATTATTGGTATTCAAATTTGGTAGCAGTATTGAAGCGGCTTTGTTTGGCGGAGACCTAAAGTTCTTATTGGCGGAGTACGGTGTTGATTTTGATCAGCGCAATGCTTTAGTGGTTGGTTTCGCTATGGGGTTTGCCGTAATACCAACGATTTTTACTATTGCAGAAGACGCTATTTTCTCAGTACCTAAGCATTTATCTGATGGCTCATTAGCGYTAGGTGCAACACCTTGGCAGACCTTAATTTATGTGGTTTTGTTGACCGCGAGTCCCGGAATATTTTCAGCTATTATGATGGGTTTAGGGCGAGCGGTTGGTGAGACGATGATCGTGTTAATGGCTACGGGTAATACTCCAATTATGGACTGGAATATCCTAGAGGGAATGCGCACGCTTTCTGCAACCATTGCTGTTGAGTTACCGGAATCCGAAGTAGGCAGTTCTCACTTCAGGCTATTGTTTTTAGCTGCGTTGTTACTATTCGTATTTACGTTCGCTGTTAACTCCATTGCTGAGTGGGTAAGACAAAGATTGAGAGATAAATATCGTGCTTTGTAATTTGTATCTTGATAGTCGCTCTATCCTAGTAATCAACCAGAAGCGAGTTGAATCATGATGAAGTGGTTCAAGTCGGGCGCCCCCTGGGTGTGGATGACTGGTGGGGCAGTTAGTATTAGTATGCTTTCTGTATTGGGGCTGATGCTTTTAATCGGGTGGAAAGGGCTCACTTATTTTTGGCCTGCGCCTTTATATCAATGGCAAGTAAACGAAGCTGCTAATTTGACGGATGTTCCTTTTGCTGAGCAAAGTGGGGCTGATCAAACAAAGTTAAACCAAGTGATTATTGGTCAGTTGTATGAGCGTAAATATATTCCTGTTGAGCAAGTCGGTGATGCGCAAAAACTATTACCGCAAGAGACACTAGACAATGGGTTGGTTAAACGCCTAAGTATCAAAATTGCTAACCGCGAGCTTTATCAAGCTGATTTTATTTCTATCCTAGAAGTGAACCTTAAAGACGTTACGACACCAGAAGAATGGGCAGTAATAGAGAGAAGTCGTGGTGGTTATTTCTTTGGTAAACCTGTTGGCTTTCGAACAGTTGAAGGTGTTCGAACTAAAAACATCGAGCATGAACTCATTAGAGGTCTCGCGTTTGCGGAGATTTTAAGAGATGAAACCAAAAGGGTCGTTGATAAGAATATTCGCGGAATTAGTTGGGAACTGGAACAGCTCCGTTTAGATAAACGTAAATTGCAGCTCAATAATGAACTGACAGATGACTATTTAGCTGAATACGAAGCTCGCAAAGCTGAATTGAATATAGAGCTTGATGAAGCTGAGCAATTACTGGACAAACTCAGAAAACAGCTGAATGTTGAATCATTATTGATCGAAGATATGACCGGCACTGTAGTTGAAATTCCCTTAAGCCATATTTTGGATTTTTGGTTCCCAAATCAAATGAGCTACGCGGAAAAAGTGGTGCATTGGGGGAAACAAGTATGGAAATTTTTGTCGGAAAATCCTCGTGAATCTAATTCTGAAGGTGGCGTGTTTCCTGCCATATTCGGCACCGTTTTGTTAGTGATATTGATGTCGATTGTCGTAATGCCTTTAGGYGTTATTGCTGCTATTTATCTACATGAATATGCAAAGAATAACGCTTTCACACGTTTAATCAGAATTGCAGTCATCAATTTGGCCGGTGTTCCTTCGATTGTTTATGGTGTCTTTGGCTTAGGCTTTTTTGTTTATACCATCGGCGGTTCAATCGATTCATTGTTTTACGCAGAAAGGCTACCAGCTCCGACTTTTGGTACACCAGGGCTACTGTGGTCATCACTTACGCTAGCTGTATTGACGTTACCTGTCGTGATTGTCACGACTGAAGAAGGTTTAACGCGAATTCCTAGCTCAGTCCGCCATGGTTCGTTGGCTCTGGGCGCGACTCAATTTGAAACTCTGTGGCGCATCGTTTTACCTATGGCTAGCCCTGCCATTATTACTGGGCTTATTTTGGCGATAGCTCGTGCTGCGGGAGAGGTTGCCCCATTAATGCTGGTTGGCGTGGTAAAACTGGCATCAAGTTTACCAGTGGATGGGCAGTTCCCTTATGTTCACTTAGATAGGAAATTCATGCATTTAGGTTTCCATATCTATGATGTAGGTTTCCAAACGACTAATATTGAAGCTGCTAGACCTTTGGTATATGCGACTTCATTTTTGTTAGTAACGGTTATTGTTGGGTTAAACTTAACTGCAATTAATATTCGGAATAACCTCCGAGAGAAATATCGAACTTTAGGACAAGACTAAGCATGTTTTCTATTAGTGAAACTTTAGGCTATCAAGCACCACTCGATGTTAATAATCTGAGTGATGAAGAAACTGCGATCTCTATTGAAGGGCTTAATCTATTCTATCGTGACGCGCAGGCTCTTGATGATATTTCGATGCGAATTCCTAAAGGGCAAGTGACAGCATTTATTGGCCCATCTGGTTGTGGTAAATCGACGCTTTTACGCTGTATTAACCGTATGAATGACTTGGTGGAAGGCTGTAAGGTCTCCGGTAAAGTACGCTTACATGGTAAGAATGTTTACCATCCTAAAGTTGATGTAGCTACTTTAAGAAGACGAGTAGGGATGGTGTTCCAAAGACCGAACCCGTTCCCTAAATCCATTTATGAAAATGTGGTGTATGGTCTTAGGTTGCAAGGTGTAAGTAATAGCCGTCAATTAGATGATGCAGTTGAGCGCTCATTGAGAGCCGCAGCTTTATGGGATGAAGTAAAAGACCGTTTACATGAAAATGCATTTGGCTTATCTGGCGGTCAGCAGCAGCGCTTAGTGATTGCACGCGCTGTCGCAATTGAACCGGAAGTGCTACTTTTGGACGAACCTACTTCAGCATTAGATCCAATTTCTACTCTTACGATTGAAGAATTGATTAACGAATTAAAAACTCAATATACAGTCGTCATTGTTACACATAATATGCAACAAGCAGCTCGGGTGAGTGACCACACTGCATTTATCCATATGGGAAAATTGATCGAGTATTCAGATACGGATTCAATTTTTACATCACCATTAAAAAAACAAACTGAAGACTACATTACAGGTCGATATGGTTAATAGAATCTAGTATTACTGTAGTGTTAAGTTCATATTCAGCTTAGCTTCCTCATCCAGCCTCTAATTTTCATTAAGGAACAAACATGCAATTTGGTCGTCATATTTCGGGACAGTTTAATGTTGAGCTAGAGTCTATCCGTACGCATGTTTTAACCATGGGAGGGTTAGTTGAACAACAGCTCTCTTTTGCGATGCAAGCGCTACATAAAGCGGATGAAGAATTGGCTCGTAAAGTTGTTCGTGACGATCATAAAGTTAATGCGATGGAAGTATCTATTGACGAAGCATGCACCAGAATCATCGCTAAACGCCAACCAACCGCAAAAGACTTGCGTTTAATTATGGCGATCATAAAGACGATTACAGATCTGGAAAGAATTGGTGACGTCGCGAGTAAGATCGCCCGTGTTGCTATCGAATCTCCCTCAGCTAAAGATCAGCAATTTCATGTTTCTCTTGAACCTTTATGCCGTCAAGCAATCACTATGCTTCATCAAGTCTTGGATGCTTTTGCTCGAATGGACGTAGATGCCGCTGCTGAAGTTCATAAACTTGATGATAAATTAGATGCTGAATATGAGGCAGTTATTCGTCAGTTAATGACGTATATGATGGAAGACCCAAAAAACATCCCTAATATTTTGCAGGTAATGTGGTCTGCTCGTGCGATTGAGCGAGTTGGTGACCGATGCCAAAATATTTGTGAGTACATCATTTACTTTGTGAAAGGGAAAGATGTACRTCACCTAGGTGATCAAAGCCTAGATGACGCATTAAAGTAGCGATAGTTCTTAACTGTACGATTCGGGGCTAAAAGCTAAATACAGCACCTAAATTTAAGTTAATTGTAGAATCGTAAAACGAGTAGGTTTTGTGATGATCAAAGAAATTCATGTCAAAACCCGCTCTTAGACCAATGTTTTGCGTTGCTTGGTAAACATAGGCGCCTCCTAGACTAAGCCCYTTAGCGCTTCTATGCTCTAATTCCCCAGAGCGAATACGTTCTCCATCATAATCCGCCATCCCGATCTCGGCTTGAAAACCATGCTTCTTTTCTTGGCCAAACATATTTTGAACGCCTAAGCGGTAGGTATCGATAGATTCGTCGTAGCTGTTACTGTCGTACCAAGTATTAGAGTAGCTTAGATAGATAGCGCCGAGTTCCGCAACTTCGGTTACCCCGACTTGAGCACCAAAGCCATGATATGCGCCTATTTTTAGCTCAGGAGAGAAGTGAAGGCCWCTTGCATTAGCCAGTGTAGGTAAAGATGCAAAAGCTGCTATGAGAAGTGTTGTTTTAAATTTCATTTGTAATACCACCAGGTAATCGTGGCCTGCCATGGCATTATGTACATCCCTATTCGTTTTGTTTAGCGACAATTTTATATGTTGGTTTAGGTTACGGCTAAGTCCAATGGGTTATAGCGCTGATAACTAATTCTTATAGTACTGTCGTTCAATTGTTTTTTAGGGGTTCCCCACCATCCTTAGCAGGGAGAGAGTGTTCTATTTGAAGTTGTATTGAAGACCTACACCGCCAGCAACGTCAGAAGATGAGTACTTACCAGATGTTTCATAGTGGAAAGTACCAGAGACACTAAGCTTCTCATTAATTCCGTATGCACCACCTAGTGCTAATGCTTCTTTAGAACCTGCAAAACCGACACCGGCACCGATAGCAAATTCACCGTTAGTGACAAATGGGCGAGCGTTAGTTACGGCATGTAAACTCGCACGAATACCATCCATTTGCTCTGCGTGGTCATTAAACTTGGCATTATATTCAACAGCCATCGCTTCGAAGCTGCTTTGAAGCTCTGCTTGACTCATTTCTAGAGCTGATGAACGCTCAGCTTCTGTTGGACCAGAGATGTCTGGCGTATCGCCATAATCAGGTGCTGGGCGATCAGGGCTGTTATCTACAGGCGGTTGAGTTGGCGTCTGTTCAATCGGCTGAGATGGTTTAGGAGTCTCAATTGGATTGCTTGGTACTTGCTCAATTGGTTGAGATGGAGCAGGCAATACTGGCTGTACAGGCAACTGAGGTTGAGTTGGTGTCTGTTCGATTGGCTGCCAAGGTTTAGGAGTCTCAATCGGGTTACTTGGCACTTGCTCAATTGGTTGAGAAGGTGCAGGTAATATAGGTTGAACTGGAAGTTGAGGCTGAGTTGGTATTTGTACAATTGGGTTAGTTGGTTGTTCATTCCAAATTGGATTACTAACTTCGCCTTGAGCTAAAGCTGGAACAGAAAATACAGCGGCTAAAGATACTGCAATAATTGATTTTTTCATTGAATACACTCTCAATAATTTGAATATTGAGCATCCTTACTTTGGTTTGGTATTGACTCCGTGTCGATGGAGTGAATATTAAACAGTGTATTATTTTTAGGCTAAGTAGTGTTTTTTATATCTGTGATAAGTTGTGCTTATCAGCTTGTTCTGTCAGAGCTTCTTGAATCTCAGAAAATAGCCAAGTGATCATCGGGTTATTACGATTCTTTACATGGAAGTGAGCATGAATGGGGGTTTTATACAATTCACCTTCTATTAAAACGTCTACGGCTCTTAAGCCTGAATAGTTTTCAACAGGGAAGATGTTGGAATGAGGCATATACATATCAGTGTGAAGTACCACATCGATAATGGCCATGATCAGCTCAGAACGAAAACCTACCTTATGCTCAATTGAGTAGCGATCTAATATTTGGGAGGCATAGCTAAAGTTGTCATTCCAACCTGGAGAGATCATTGAGGCTATCTCAAAGCCCGCCATATCTAACGGTTCTATGACCGATTTTTTGATTGGGTGTCCTTCTCTTACAAAGATTCGCCCTGTTACGTCAATGAGTTTTTTGGCATAAACTTCTTTTGTCGAGTTTGGTATGACATAGCTGACACCTAAATCGACAGTACCTTTCTGTATGTCTTCTTGAGTTGATGGCTTCCAGCTAAGCAACTCTAGTTGAGCGTTAGGGGCTTGCGCTTTTATTCGCTTGTACAGTGAACCGGAAAGGCAGGTTAGTACGACTGGAGACAATGCTAATCTGATCTTATGGTCGATATCACTAGGCTTAAATTGATTCGATTTATTGAGAGCGGATTCTAAGCCATGAAAGTATGGCGTTATTGTATTGGCAAGCTCAGTGCAAAATGAAGTGGGCTGAAGGCCACCGTGTACCTTCACAAACAGTTCGTCATCAAAATGGTGACGAAGCTTTTGTAAAGCTTGGCTGATTGCAGGTTGTGATACAAATAACCGCTCCGCAGTCTTTCTGGTGTTTTTTTCTTGGTAAACAACCAGAAAGGTACGTAAAAGGTTCAAATCGAGAGAGCTGAATAAGTCTTTGGCCATATCTATCCATGAAAGGTCTGCTGTAAGTCTAAACTTAATATACGTCAGTGGCTTAGATTAGTCAGTGTTCTTTCGTTAGGTTATCGCCAGAGTAATGTATTCTAAGCGGATAAAGCGGATAAAGCGGATAAAGCGGCTTTAATCGCTGATATCTTGTTGATGTCCGTGACTGGAATTTGATAATCATCGACATTGTCACTCCCCATTTTTGCACTTGAACTTTGGTTCATTACGCTAGGTCTTGTGGATTTTCCTGACAGGTGAAGAGCCGGAACTTTCGTTGCATTCTTGATTGCTATAGCGTTTTCAGCACTAACACCGGCGCCAGCCATAATATCGATTCTCCCCTTTGCCTGAGTGACCATATTAGCCAATACATCAATACCTAGAGCTGCATTGGAGGCAAGACCTGAGGTTAGAACTCGTTCACATCCGAGTTCAATGACTTGTTCCAATGCCAGTTGGTAATCAGAGCATTGGTCAATCGCTCTATGGAAAGTAATGCCTAACTTCAGTGCATGTGCTTTTTCAGATAGTTGCTGCATCTTAGGAATATCGATACCCCCATCAGCGGTTAAAACCCCTAATACGACACCATGTAGCCCAGCCGAAGAGCTCGCTTCAATATCATTAAGCATACAGTGCATATCATCGTTATCGAAAATGAAGTCCCCTTGCCTTGGTCTTATCATGGCATATACAGGTACTGTAGAAATACTGGCAGCTTGTTTCATCATTCCAAAGCTTGGGGTTAACCCACCTAAAGCGAGCGAGGAGCAAAGCTCAATACGATCGGCCCCTCCTAAAATAGCATTGTGTAGGGATTCAAGGTTATCAATACAAACTTCAATTTCTATAGTCATGGCTAGGAAAAACTCTATGGGGTTTCCAAGATAATACCAATGAGAGGTGGTGGCGGGGTAGAGGTTAGGGAAAGGAAATAGGGGTAAAGTTTACTACTGGAGTTACCTCTATTTTCATAAGGTTTGAGAAGATAAAGAAAAAGCCCGAAGCGTTAACTTCGGGCTTTTATAAGACTTTACTTCTTAACTGATTGGCGCTGCACTTTGTGCTATTGCTTTATGTTTCTTGTGCCTATGGCTACTAAGAGAACTTCCAACCATTCACCCGAGTTGAGCGCGGGCTTAAGAATGTAATTACTTGCTTAGGTCGTCAGCGTGCTCAGATAGGAATGCTGCAACACCTTTTGGAGATGCGTCCATACCTGATTTACCTTCTTCCCATTGTGCAGGACAAACTTCACCGTTCTTCTCGTGGAAGTTTAGTGCGTCTACCATGCGTAGCATTTCGTCGATGTTACGACCTAGTGGAAGATCGTTAACTACTTGGTGACGTACAAGACCGTCAGCATCGATTAGGAAAGAACCACGGAAAGCAACACCAGCTTCTGGGTGCTCAACGTCGTATGCTTTACAGATTTCGTGCTTAACGTCAGCAATTAGAGGGTACTTAACTTGACCGATACCGCCATCTTCGATGGCAGTGTTACGCCATGCGTTGTGAGAGAATTGTGAATCGATAGAAACACCGATTACTTCAACGCCTTTAGCTTGGAAATCTTCTAGACGGTTGTCAAAAGCGATTAGCTCTGAAGGACAAACGAATGTGAAGTCTAGTGGGTAGAAGAAAACTACCGCTTTCTTACCTTTAGTGAATTCTGCGAAGTTGAAGTTATCAACGATTTCACCGTTACCTAGAACAGCTGCTGCAGTAAAATCAGGGGCTTGACGACCTACTAGTACCATTTTGGAATCTCCTAAAAAATTGTTGTCCAAACATCTTTGTTTGGGCTTTCGTTTCTACGCGACAAACTATAGTACAAAAGTTACTATAGAAAAAAGCGAATTAAATAGATTAAGTTAATCGAAAAAAGCGATAAGACTAATCTGTAATCAATTCAACCTATCTCATTCATATGACAGAGTAATTGCATGAATAAGTGGCCAAGTCTAAAACAACTTCACTATCTCGTAACTCTACATGAAACCCGGCACTTTAGTGATGCGGCAGATCGATGTTTCGTTAGCCAATCGACTTTAAGTAAAGGGATTCAAAACTTAGAAGAGTTAATCGGCTGCCCTTTATATGAGAAGAAAGATAAGAAGAGCCCACTTGTGTTTACTCAAGCAGGCGAGCTGGTGGTACAAAATGGCAGAGAGCTGTTAGCAAAAGGGCAAGATCTCGTTGAACTAGGTAAAATTTGCCAAGGTGAGACGATGCAGGGGCAGCTTAAGGTCGGATGCATTCCAACCATCGCCCCTTTTCTGTTATGTGATTTAGTACAAGAAGCCAATCAACGCTTCCCTCAACTTAACCTTTTACTAAGAGAAGATACGACCACGAATTTGTTAGCCGCTTTAAGACATGGTGAATTAGATGTATTGATCCTGGCGTTGCCTGTCGATATCGCCAATATGGAAAGTAAAGTGGTAGGGCAAGACCCATTTCGTATGGTGATTAGCCGAAACCAAGTGGATGGGATACGTGTACCTATTAAATATGATGACTTACCCGATGAGTCGGTGTTCTTGTTGGAAAATGAACATTGTTTAACTGAGCATGCGGTTTCAGCCTGTAAGTTGACTGAACGTGAGAAAATTAATCCATTTACAGCAACAAGCTTACATACCCTTGTTCAAATGGTAGCGAACGGTTTAGGCACGACATTTATTCCCCAAATGGCGATAGATCATGGCTTGCTTGAAAATCAAAATTTAGTCGTTATCGATCCGCCCGGCCAACAAGCTTATAGAGATATAGGTCTAGTGTGGCGTCCGAGTTCTTCTCGAAGAGAAACTTTTAATAAATTAGCTGAAGTTGTCTCTGAGCTGCTTTAGATAATGGTCTTATGTAAAAAGCTCACTATTTCAGGTGAGCTTTTTAGCATTTAATTCTGCTGGTGTTATTTAACTTGTAAAATTTTACAAGTAAATTTTGATGAAGCTTTCATAAAATCGAATAACTTCACAAACCTCATTTTACACATCAATTTTCACATCTTGTTTAAAAGCCCCCTTTATTCCAGGGGTAAGTTCCTGTTTTTTAAGAAACTCATATCATAGCCTTTGTTTCGAACGAGTGTTTGAAACGTAATGAAGCTTAAAATTTACATGTAATTTAATTACGTAATTACATGTAAATTTTAAGTGTTTTTCAATGGTTTAGTTACAACCGAATAAAACTTTGAATTTAACTATTTGTTAACTTTAGAACTTTTACTCTATGGGTTCTTGTTGTAACTTAAATGCATGCCAGTTAAGACTTATGTCTAGTTAGTAAAGGGTTGTAATCAAATTCTAGCTAGGCGAGTTTAATAGGTGTAGACAGACGATAACGGCAAAGAGTGCAAAATATTGTGGAATCT
Source organism: Vibrio makurazakiensis (assembly GCF_050337375.1). Lineage (NCBI taxonomy): Bacteria > Pseudomonadati > Pseudomonadota > Gammaproteobacteria > Vibrionales > Vibrionaceae > Vibrio > Vibrio makurazakiensis. The sequence continues at coordinate 22,506 of NZ_JAKJSW010000050.1, forward strand.
CTTTGTAGTTTAAAACTTACAAATGTCGGAAAGGAAAGGGATTATGCTTGCTCAATCATCGGAACCAACAATCAAAAACACGACTAATGAAAATACAGCGTCTAACAAAAAAGGCATGCTTGAGGTAACTGGTACCCTTTCACCAGAACATCAAGCTATTTTCCCTAAAGAAGCCCAAACCTTTTTATCTCTGTTATGTGAAAAGTTCGCGCCAAGAGTAGACGAGCTATTGATAGCGAGAGAAGTAAAACAAGCAACGATAGACGCTGGAGTAATGCCAGACTTCTTAGAAGATACGTTAGATATCCGAGAGGGCAGTTGGAAAATTCAAGGGATCCCTCATGATCTGCAAGATCGCCGAGTGGAGATTACCGGGCCGACCGATCGCAAGATGGTGATTAATGCTTTGAATGCCAATGTGAAAGTGTTCATGGCAGATTTCGAAGATTCAATGTCACCAGCGTGGGATAAAGTACTAGATGGTCAAGTGAACCTTCGTGATGCCAATGAAGGCACTATTGATTACACCAACCCAGCGAATGGCAAGCATTACCAACTAACACAAAACCCTGCTGTATTGATTTGCCGCGTTCGAGGGCTGCATTTAAAAGAGAAGCACGTCACTTTTAATGGAGACATTATCCCAGGTGCTTTGTTCGATTTTGCTTTGTATTTCTACAACAACTATCGCACGCTCTTAAAGAAAGGCAGTGGTCCATATTTCTACATTCCTAAATTGCAAAGTCACCATGAAGCTAAATGGTGGAGTGAAGTATTTCATGCTACTGAAGATTACTTTGGTCTAGATACCGGGACCATTAAAGCTACCGTTCTTATTGAAACTCTGCCTGCTGTATTTGAAATGGATGAGATTCTATTTTCACTTAAAGAACATATCGTTGGTTTGAACTGTGGTCGATGGGATTACATCTTTAGTTATATTAAGACGCTACGAAAGCATCCAGATCGAGTGTTACCAGATCGTCAAGTAGTCACCATGGATAAACCATTCTTAAATGCTTACTCAAGACTATTGGTTAGAACGTGTCACCGCCGTGGAGCTTTTGCTATGGGAGGTATGGCCGCCTTTATCCCTGCAAAAGATGCACAAGCGAATCAACAAGTGCTCGATAAAGTACATAACGATAAAACATTAGAAGCAAACAACGGGCATGACGGTACCTGGGTAGCACACCCTGGTTTAGCCGACACCGCGATTGCTGTATTTGATGAAACGTTAGGTAGTCGTACTAACCAACTCGATGTTAGGCGTAAAGAGGATGCGCCGATCACGGCGCAAGAGTTACTCAGCCCTTGTGATGGGGCAATTACCGAGCAAGGTATGCGTCATAACATTCGTGTCGCTCTGCAGTATATCGAAGCGTGGATTTCTGGAAATGGCTGCGTACCTATTTATGGGTTGATGGAAGATGCCGCGACCGCAGAAATATCACGAGCTTCTATTTGGCAGTGGATTCAACACGGTAAGAAGCTGGATAACGGTCAAGTAGTGACTAAGTCTCTATTCGAAAACTATCTTGCAGAAGAATTATTAGTCGTTGAACAAGAAGTAGGGGAGCAGCGTTTTAACCATGGACGTTTTGATGAAGCATCAAAACTAATGTCTGACCTGACAACTAGCGATGAACTTGTGAACTTTTTAACCGTACCGGGTTATGACTTCTTAGCCTAAATAGATGCAAAGAGAAAAATTATTCCTTGAGCTTCCATAGCTTAAGGAAGCAATACAAAGAAATACCGATAACAAATAATTACATCCAATAACGTGAACATCCGCTTTCGAAGTCAGATTCAGTTGTACTGATCAAGGAAAGGAACCCAAGCGCAAGAAGCGCTCAGAATGAGAGGGATAGACCATGACATTAACTCGCCGCCAACAAATTGAAGCTCTGGAAAAAGATTGGGCAACAAACCCACGCTGGGCAAACGTAAAACGTACTTACACTGCAGAAGAAGTGGTAGAACTACGTGGTTCAGTAGTTCCAGCAAATACTTTGGCTCAACGTGGTGCAGACAAGCTTTGGGAACTAGTCAATGGTTCATCTAAAAAAGGTTATGTTAACTGCCTAGGCGCACTGACTGGTGGTCAGGCTGTTCAACAAGCGAAAGCTGGTATTGAAGCGATTTACCTTTCTGGTTGGCAAGTGGCAGCAGATAACAATACTGCTTCTACTATGTATCCAGACCAATCGCTATATCCAGTAGATTCAGTACCTTCTGTTGTTAAGCGTATTAACAACTCATTCCGACGTGCTGACCAAATTCAATGGGCAGCTGGTAAAACAGCGCAAGATGACGGCGGCATAGACTACTTCCTACCTATTGTAGCGGATGCGGAAGCTGGCTTTGGTGGTGTTTTGAATGCTTACGAACTGATGAAGAACATGATTGAATCAGGTGCGGCAGGTGTTCACTTTGAAGACCAATTGGCTTCAGTTAAAAAA
>NZ_JAKJSW010000343.1:0-2963 GCF_050337375.1 Vibrio makurazakiensis
ACTTCAGCAATGTCCTACAGAAGTAAACCTAACAGACGAACGCGAAAAAGAGCTTTCTGACCTTGGTTTCCTTCCGTTAGTTCACTATAAAAACTCCAACTACGGTGTATTTATTGGTGGTCAAACGACTCAAAAGCCTAAGACATTCACAGATCCAGATGCGACAGCAAATGCCGCAATCTCTGCACGCTTGCCTTACATCATGGCAAGTAGCCGTATTGCTCACTACCTGAAGGTAATGGGTCGAGACAAGCTGGGCTCAAACCTTGAAGCTCCAGACATCAAACGTGATCTTCAACTTTGGATTGATCAATACACCAATGCTGGTGCTATTGGTAACGAGCAACGTGCAAAAACTCCACTTTGTGAGTCACGCATTGAAGTTGTCGAACAACCAGGTAAACCAGGCGCTTACTCAGCGGTTGCTCACCTGAGACCTTGGTTACAACTAGAAGAACTGACTACTTCAGTTCGAATGGTTGCTAAAATCCCAGGTTAATAAGGAGTTGGCCGGAGAAATCCGGCCACTATTATTTGTATGAAGTTAAATACAGATTGGCAAAACGAATTCAACTCTCTAGACAACAAAGATAATGCTTTTCTCAAAGAAGCCTTATCTTTGTTGTCTGAGCTCGACGAAAGCGCTCTAAACAGTAAAGCTTCTTTGATTTCGCTTATCTCAAAGCTTATTGCCGAGATAGATACTTCGCTAAGCAAACAGCTAGATGAAATTCTCCACGACGGAGAGTTTCAAAAGCTTGAGCGCAACTGGCTTGGCTTAAAACAACTCTCCTCGCTACCAATCAGTTATCAACGAACTCATATTAAGTTGTTAGACATGAGTTGGAATGAGATATCAAGCGATGTAAACCAAGCTTATTCAATCAAGACGAGTAGCTTATATAACAAGATTGGTAACAATGAACTCAACACTTTAGGCGGACAGCCTTTTGGGTGCATTGCCTTCTCCCACCCTATTTCCATGGATATCGAGTTCGACTCCGATTACGATGACCTATTCACCTTAGAGTTACTGGGTAAGCTTGGTGAAACAACGCTATGCCCTATGCTCTTCTCTCCTGATTCTAAATTCTTTGGAGAAAGTGGTGCTGACTGGGTTTCAGATACTGACCGTATCAATAAAATCTTGAGTGGCCCTGACTTCCAAGCATGGCAAGACTTGAGAAATAAACCTAGCTCAAGGTTTATTGGCATGGCATTTCCACAAGTACGAGTACGTGAAGCTTATCAAAATAAGAAAGCTGGCTTTATTTACAATGAGCAAGGCCAAGGAACTTGGGGGCCAGCCAATATCGCCTTTGTTTCAACGATTGCACGTGAATTCCAACGCGTCAATTGGTTCGGTTTCTTAAAATCACGTTGGAACGACAAACTGCAAGGTGCTGTGGTTAACTTACCACGTAACCATTACTTTAACGGTTACCTCGACCAACCCGTGGTTGATGTGGCCTTGTTCGGCCAGATATCCAACTTTTACGCTCAATCTGGCTTCATTCCATTAACCAAGAGTCCACTAACCAACAAATATTACTTTAACGGTAACAACTCGATTTGGCAGTGCGGTGAGAACGACAACGATAAAGTCTTAACTCAAATTCAAACGACTCTTATGTCATGTCGAATTGCGCATAACTTAAAAGTTCAAGTGAGAGAGATGATCGGTAGCTTCAGTAGTGCTGCCGAGTGTGAGTTATACCTAACGCAATGGATTGAAAAGTTTTCTAGTAATGTCTCTTTTGCTAACGAAGAAACACTTTCTAAATACCCACTTAGCTTTGCCAAAATTTCAGTTACGGAGTCGCCATCTCAAGCAGGAAGCTTCTTCTGTACTTTACGTATTGTACCTCAATATCAGTTCGACCACTTCAGCGGTGAAGTCGTGCTGACTACTGACTTAGATGAGGTTGCATAATGAGCTTTTGGCAAGCATTTGTTAGCGACTCTAAACCTTATCAAGATGTAGAAATCGAAGACATCAAATTCCATTTAACTAAGCTTTTAGAAGCTGAAGCCTCTTTAACCGATATTGATGATCGACTTGTTGAAGTGAACCGCTCCAATCTGAAATTCGGCATTGAAGATATTCAGCTTTTAAGTGCCACATTAGATAGAACTCAATTGGCTGTTCGAATTGAAACTTGGATTAAAAATTTCGAGCCAAGACTTAACCAGATCGCCATTGAATTGAACGACCGAAAAGAAGGTGATAACTCTCTTTCTTTCAATATTATCGCTAAGGTCAAAACAGTTCATGGGGATCAAGAACTTATTTTCGATTCAAAAATAGCCTTGAGTAATCTTGCAACATCATTAGAAGAGGATAGCTATGACTGATCCCATCGCGCGCTATTTTGAACAAGAACTGGCTTTCGTACGCCGATCGTTAGGCCAATTTGGACAAGAATACCCAGCCCATGCTGAACAACTAAAAATCAATCAGGGCAAGATAGATGACCCAAGCTTAGCTCGTTTATTAGATGGCGTAGCATTACTTAATGCAAATGTAGAGAAACGACTTTCCGAGCAGCTACCTGAAGTTATTGAAGGCGTGCTAGGGGTGCTCTACCCCTCTTACATTCAAACCGTGCCGAGTGTCGCTTACCTTGAACTTCAAAGTGATGATGACGCTATAGAAGCGTGTACTTTACCTAAAGGCTCATTGTTTTCTGGGTCTAGTGATAAACAAGAGTGCTTGTTTCGTACTGCCGATGAATTGAAAGTTTCTCCTTTCTCATTATTAGAGATCAAAGCTTTAAGTACACCGTTTAACTTTAATCGCCCTAGAACTGCGCACCAAAGTACAGCCGTGATTCAATTATCTCTTAGTACAGGCGATCCTGATGTTCATTTCAGCCACCTTGACCTCGATAACCTCGATTTCTTTGTAAAAGGCTTTGAGAATAATGCCGACTCACTTGTCGAACTTCTACTTAGTAATACGC
>NZ_JAKJSW010000344.1:0-2958 GCF_050337375.1 Vibrio makurazakiensis
TCTTAATGTGATGGATAGCCGTGGAAATACCATCATCCGTACTCAGCTCTATTCTTTGCAAAAAGCCAAAGGCGCGTATACGCGTTATTGGTTCGTAAAGCCTGGTCATGGGGAGCAAGAATTTGAAAAAATCAGTTATAACCGCCGTTTTGAACCATTCAATTGGTATTTTGGTACCGGCGAGTATCTCGTTGATATTGAAAGGCAGAGTGAGAATCGAATTCTAAACATTCTTTCTAAGATAAGTATTGGAAAAAATGGATATCTTTTTGTTTTTAAAAAGAATGGTGAGAGCCTTCTATATGCTAACCGCTTATCTTCTTCTGAAGACCGCAATGTTTTCGACTCTCTAGGAAGTCAGTTCAAATCCGACGTATTAGCCGTTATGAAGCAAGGTGGCTTTGTCGATTATGAAACCGTGGATATGGAAGGCGAGGTAGGGCCGAAAAGTAGTTTTGTTAAAGCGCTGGATTATCGAGATTGGATTTTGGGAACAGGTGTTTACCTAAATCAGATTCATGCAGCGATAGATAAGCGAAAAGATGAATTACTAGAAGATTCACGTAAAGAGCTGGAAGTTGTGGTTATCGCGAGCACGATTGCAACGTTGCTTTGTATTTTCCTAGCCTCCTACGTGAGCAAAATCATTCTTGCAAGGTTTACTCAGATGGAAACCCGCATTGCGAGTGACTTCCAGCGTTTGCAAACAAGCCAGCGTCGTATGGAACATATGGCTAAACATGACTCACTGACTGCTTTGCCTAACCGTTCGCAGCTCGAAAGACAAATCTCTAAAAGTATTGCGAATTCTAAGCTTGAAGGAAAATTGGTTGCGGTTGTGTTTGTCGATCTCGATGATTTCAAACGCATTAATGACCAGTACGGTCATGCGTCTGGTGATGTGTTACTGAAACATAYTGGGCAGCGTTTTGAAGGGGTGCTGGGGCCACGTGATGTCGTGTCTCGTTTCGGTGGCGATGAGTTCGTATTCTGCCTGTCTGGGTTAAATGATATTTCTGAGGCTGAAAGTAAAGTCGCTAAGATCCGCGACTGTTTTAAAGATGAGTTTCAGTTGGCCACAGTCACCATTAAAACAAAGTGTTCAGCGGGTGTCGCGATGTATCCATACGATGGAATCGAAGTCGAAGAATTGCTGACGAAAGCCGATATTGTTCTTTATAAAGCAAAAGAAAATAAGAAAGGTGATGTAGTCTTTTATGACGACATTATTAATAAACAGGTTCAGTTTGATTTTGTGGTTGAAGAGCAACTAGAGCATGCGGTTGGCAAGGGTGAATTAAATGTAGTTTACCAACCTCAAGTTGACTCTTTAACACAGGAATTGAAAGGGATTGAAGCCTTGTGCCGTTGGGAAAACAGTAAGCTAGGATTTGTCTCTCCTATTGATTTTATCCCTGCTGCGGAGCGGACAGGCAAAATTACGTTAATTGGTGAATACGTTTTATCTAAAGCCTGTGAAGACACGTTAAAGATGATGCCAAATGGCCACGGAGCGGTCGGTGTGTCTGTGAACGTGTCGCCAAAACAATTATTGGAAACCAATTTTGTTCCTCGTACCATCGAATTAGTCAATAAAACCGGCCTTGATCCTAAGCGGGTGACCTTGGAGATCACAGAAAACATTCTGATTAAGGATCTGGATGTCGTAGAACCAATATTATGCTTATTGAGAGAGTATGGTTTTGGGATCTCTTTGGACGACTTTGGTACGGGCTTTTCATCATTGAATTACCTTAATGCTTTACCGATCAGTGAGATCAAAATTGATCGCTCATTTGTTGGCAAGTTGAATACCAGTCAGCACAGTGAAACTCTGGTGAAAGCGATTATTGAGATTGGAGCTTCATGTAACATGAAGGTTGTTGCTGAGGGGGTTGAAACAGACGAGCAGCGCCAGACGTTAAAAGACTACCACTGTGACTTATTACAAGGGTATTACTTTGATAAGCCACTGGCGGTGAATGATTTAATTGCTCGCTATTGCAAAGCTAAGCAAGCGGTCTAAGCCGTTTAGTTTTCTAACGCTCCACATCTAACTACTAGCTTCTCGCAACGCAATTAACTGAAGAAGCTAAAGGCTAAATGCTAAATGCTAAATGCACGACTCAGCGTTGAACTGATGTACAGCGTGCTCCAGCTTAGGTTCTCGATCTACTTGGCTAAGGTGATACTCAATATAGCCAATAGTCGACGTACGTTTATAGTCTGCTTGTTTGTGGTCAAATCCATAACAAGTTGCTGGGCATACTATTTGATGAAGCTGCGTTTGATCAGGTTCGTTTTCGGTGAGTCTATTCGGTGTGAGAGCATGCTTAAAGTACCCGTGAGCATGACCGCTTACTACAGCGATACTTTGAGGGTGAATAGCTCTTCTGACTGCTAGGTGATTTTCAATTCCAATTTTTTGAAACCATTCAGCGCCTAGGTTGACGATAGGGTGATGGATGATAACTAGGCTTGGTTTTTTGCGTGTATTCTTCTTAATTGCCTCAAGCCCACGCTGGGCGACTCGGCCTGATCCCAATGCCATTCCAGATAGTGGCTTATCACTGGAATCAACAAACAACAACTGGCATTGTTTGCCTAAGTTGAGTTGATGCGTGACTTGGATATGGCTGTCTGCAAAAGCAATGGCCATGAGTTCTCTTTGGTCATGGTTTCCTGCAATCGCAAAGATCCGTTTAAATGAACAATGTGTTTCAATGATTCGTTTAAACGCTACGTACAGTTCAAAAGTCGGTGAGCAAACTAAGTCGCCGGTGATGAGTAAAATATCATTGTCTTGCTCACCTTCCTGATAACAATCATCAGCCGTTCGGCTATTTTCGATCTGATTGAGAACAAAAATAAGGCTGTGCTCTGCCTGAGCATCTTCCGTGTTTAAATGACAGTCACTGATTTGATATATAAGTTGGTTCTTCACGCTATTGTTTACTC
>NZ_JAKJSW010000345.1:0-2944 GCF_050337375.1 Vibrio makurazakiensis
TACAACACCAATATGGATAGCATTGCCAAACTAGCAGATGTATCTAAGCAAACGGTGTACTCACATTTCAAAACGAAAGACATCCTGTTTGAAGCCAGCATGAAAATGAAGTGCATGGAGAATCAAGCTGACCAAGCCATTTTTGACCCTAGCGTTTCAATTGAAGATGCATTGTTTCAATTTGGATTACGACTACATGAAATGCTGCTTAAGCCGGGTTCGCTAAATACCTATCGTAATGCGGTCAGCAATGTCGACAGCCACCCTGAATTTGCACAGGTCTACTTACGTTTTGGACCAGAGCAAACCACGCAAGTGTTACAAGAATACCTAGAGAAAAAAGTTGGGGATGGCACTATTAAGCTAGAGTTATCAAGCCATGATACTGCCGTTCAATTACTATTAATGTTTCACGGTCAATCTGTGTACTGGCGATACCTTGGCGTTAATATTGAACAGTCAAACGAACAGCGTGATACTTATTTAAAAAGTTGTGTTTCGATGTTCCTTAGCCATTTGCGTGCGTAGGTTCATTACCTCGTACAGCACAGCCAAATATGGCATAACGAAATGCAGCAAAAGCCTTGTGCTATAGCAAGGCTCCCTATTCAGCCCCTCAATGCGACCTGTTTACCCATGAGTTCCTACATGCTTGATTCTAAAACCGATTATTTCACCCAATTTCATTGTGATGTTTCCGATATCCAATTACCCGAACGTTTTACGTTTCCGTATTATTACTCGCCTCATCGAATCTGCGAAATTGCGCTAAATGAAGTGCAAGAGCAATTATTGAAGTCTGGCGTGAGTCAGAACTCCATCGGTAATATGTTTGGGATCTTAGTCGTTGAGAACGAAGCTAAGCAATTAGGCTATTTGCTCGCACATTCTGGCGAGCTGCACCTAACGACCAGTCAAACCGAAGCCTTCGTCCCACTCTTTGTTCCACAAGTATTCAATGAAAGTGCCTTCGCTATGTCTTCAAAGCCGCTAAAGGCCAAAATTGCAGCCGCTAATTTGAAGCTAAAAGAGCACCAGAAACACATTGTAGATAACGACAACCTCAATAAGTTAGAGCAGTTGCGCATTCTTTCAGAAGCTAAGCTCAAGCAAATGCAAGACGCTACGGCTGAAGGGAAGAAGCTCAGAAAACAAAGACGAAAAGAAGCGGAAGGAAGCCTTGATCCAGCTGCGCTTACTCAATTAATTAGTGACCTAGGTAATGAAAGCAGCCGAGAGAAAAGAGAACTCAAAGCACTCAAGCTTGAGAACCAACTGTCCTTACAAAACCTTGAGAGTGAAATCAATACCGAGCAAGAAGCATTAGACGCTCTTACTCACAAGGTGACACACCTGCAAACAGAATTGGAAAGCTTGCGACTGCAACACTTTCAATTTTCAAACAAAGTTCAAGAGCAAAAATCTCTGCATGAGCTGCTAGCAGGGCAACCAGCTCTGACTGGAACAGGGGAATGTTGCGCACCAAAATTACTCAACTATGCGTATCTGAACAAGCTAAAGCCAATAGCGATGGTCGAGTTCTGGTGGGGCTTGCCACCAAAAGCAGAAATACGTCAGCACGGAAACCTATACCCTGTTTGTCAAAGTAAGTGTTTTGAAATTCTTGAATACATGCTTGAAGGTGTAGCGTTGGAAGATAATCCTTTGATCGTCACCCCTTCTATCGGTAAAAAGTTCGAGGTTGTTTACCAAGACGATGTCATGATTGTGGTCAATAAGCCTGCTGAATTTCTATCCGTACCTGGGAAGTTTATTGAAGACTCTGTCTACACTCGAATTAAAGCCCAATTCCCTGAAGCGACCGGACCTCTTATTGTTCATCGATTGGATATGTCTACATCGGGGCTTTTGGTACTGGCGCTGACACCAGAGACCAACAAAAATATACAGCAGCAATTCATCAATCGAACGGTAGAAAAACGCTACACTGCCTTGCTTGATGGCAAAGTAGAGGGTGACTCTGGCATTATCACTCTTCCACTTGCTGGCGATATTAATGACAGACCAAGACAATTAGTTTGTTATGAAAATGGGCGTCATGCAGAAACTAAATGGCAAGTGATTGAGCGAACGAATAACCAGACAAAAGTTCACCTGTACCCCAAAACTGGGCGAACTCATCAGCTTCGAGTTCATTGTGCTCACCCTCAAGGGCTTGGCGTACCAATTACGGGGGATGACTTGTATGGTTTTAAACTCAACCGCCTTCACTTGCACGCAGGCTATTTAAAACTTAAGCACCCCGTCAGTGGAAAAGAACTAGAGTTCGAAGTGCCATCTGAATTTTGAAGATCTAATGATCAATGCTAGAGATAAGAGTGAATAGTCATTCTTATCTCAATCCCACATTCTCGCCTTTTTTACGCCACTGTTCAAAATTCACCCACGAACAAAATAACCACGCCTAACCTGTAAACGGTTAAAAAAAACCACCAGTCAGTGACTTAATATTAAGTGGTTGATTGGGTTTACACCTGTTTGAGAATTCTTTTTGCCAACCTTTTACCTGGTAGTAATAATTGTGTTAGTATCGCCGACCATTTGACGAACCTCACACTTTTGATGAAACTTGTGAGGGAAATACATAGGTTCTAACGAACCAAAAATAGTGAAAGTAAAATGTCCGACTTGACGAATGTCGCCAGCGAACACCTCAACACTCAAGCAACTCCTCCATCATACACACAAGCTCGATCCCTCTTTGAAAAATTAGAATTAGGCAACCCAGTCCTTTGGCTAAGTGGTAGTTTCTTAATTCTATTTGTTATTTTTGCCATTACTAACACCACTGCTCTTTCCGAAATGGTTAATGCAGGCTTTAGTTACTCAACTAAATGGTTTGGTGCTTTCTGGCAAGTATTGCTGTTACTCAACTTCCTTATCGGACTTGTTCTAGCGATTGGCAGAACAGGCTATGTAAGAC